>JADZCR010000011.1 GCA_020851465.1 Phycisphaeraceae bacterium
CACGGACTTTTTCCGAAAAGTCCGCCATCGCGGACTTATCACCGCCTCCCTCAGCCAAAAAGTCCGCCGTGGCGCGCGCGCCATCACGGACTTTTTCCGAAAAGTCCGCCATCGCGGACTTATCACCGCCTCCCTCAGCCAAAAAGTCCGCCGTGGCGCGCGCGCCATCACGGACTTTTTCATCGCCGCAACCATAATCCAGCTCCTGCTGAGGGTTACTCTCATAGGCACGGTAGTCCGCGGCCGTGCCGAACAGAACGCCGGTTTTGGGGGTGCCGCGAGCCGCACAAAGCAGGCCGGCGGCACGGATGAGGTTCAGGGCTTTGTAGATCGACGAGCGTCGAAGGCCCGTGTCGGCCATTAGATCGTCTTCTGTGGGCATGGGTGACAGGTAGGCCCGACTGGTAGCCGTCGGGTCAACGCGGCTCGCCAGAGCCAGCAGGACGGGGCCTGTGACCGCACTAATGTCGGTGAGCCGTCTTAACTCGCCGTTGGTCCGCCAGGCGATGAGCAGCTCGATACGCCGATCACCGACAGGCTCATAGGTTGCCTTGTGGGGTTGGTCACTCGCGAAAACGTGCTGGTGGATTAGTCCGGCCACTTCAAGCCTCCGTGCTTATGCGGACAAAGGCGACCAGGCCGGACGGGACAGCCGGCCTGGTCACTTGCCATAAGAAACCCCGGCCGGCTCCGGCGCTCGAACATCGAGTGCAAAAGCGGATCGGTCGGGTCAACGCCAAAAGAAAAACCCGCGCACGCATCAGGGCGCGCACGGGCTTTGTGTGAAACTGGAAGAGGCTCGAGTTGTGCAGCGCGGCTGTCATACCGGCCCGCTACGCGAGAAGCGCGGGCGGATCGCCTTAGTGCAAGCCGAGTGAGGCGATCCGCCTCGCTGCCCGCGAGACGACCGAGCTTGAAGCGGCTCGGGTTTTCAACTTGTAACCGGGGTGATGGGTTCTTCAGGCCCATCGAGACCGGCTTGCACGAGAGCCATGTTGCGCTGATCGTCGGAGTGTGTCAACCCACTACTCGCGCAAAAAAACCCACCCGCGTAAAGCGGATGGGCTGCGGGGTGCGGTGAGTGTGCAAGCCGGTTAGGACTTTCTCACCGCAGGCCCTCATTTTACCCCACGGTTGAAGAGACCGCAGGGTTTACGACGAGTCTCCCCGTCGAATCGTCGCGGCCAGCGTCAGCCGGCCGCGGCGCGATCAATCGAGAATCACGAGCGGGCTCTTCGCGTAAGGCCGACGCTTTTTGGGCTTTGGTTTCATTTCCCAAACCCTGAGCAACCACGACGCGCCCCGCTCCGCATCGGGCTCGCTACAATCGAGTGCGAGCATCAGGTCTTCTTTCACTCTGCGTTTCAGCTCCGTTTTGCTGTCCATCCTTGGACTCCTTTGCTGGCCCCGCTGGTTAAGGGGTTCATCTCGACGCCCGGCAAGCCCCGTGGTAGGAGTGGCCGGGCGTCGCTTTATTCGTGGTCATTTCTGACCGATGTCTCTTTCACCAAAGCGGGCGAAGGGATTCGAACCCTCGACGTCCAGCTTGGGAAGCTGGCATTCTACCGCTGAATTACGCCCGCAGACGTGACGTATCGTACTCGCCATCGAAGGCGTTTCCAAACTCCCTCGCCCCGTAAAACGAGGCGACCATATCTTCATCGTCCATTCGTCTTTTCCGCTGCCTGCGACACTCCGCGCTCGCGAGGGTAGCGGACCGCAACGAATCGCTCTGCTCCGTCATCATGGCCGGAGCAACACAATGTCCGTCCAATCCAGAGGCAGCTCGATCTCGACATCGCGCTCGTTGAGTGTGCGCAGTTTCACTGCCACACCTTCGGTGCTCTCCGCATGGTTGATCCGCCCCACACCACGGAGCGTCACCTTGAGTGACTTGATCGGTTCATACGTGTAATTGACCAGCACGGCTGCCGAGGCTTTTTCGCCTTTGAGCAGACTCGACTCGACCACCGGCTGGTCCGCATGCGCCACCCCCGTCACTTGTGCGGTCTTCAGCGGCAGGCTGATGAGTTCGCGCGGCTCGGCAGTCCATTTTTCTTCCAGCGTGGTGGGCTTGAAGCCGGCCAGTTGCGCGTATGCCAGTCCGGGTAAAAATCCCACCGCCATGACCTCGCCCCTGCCGTGGGCGACGCGCACCGCCGCGGGCGATCCGTCCGTAAATGCAGGCATCGCGGGGTCCTTCTTCGCTTGACGAAGCGCAGCCTTGACGCCGATCACCGGCAGACGCGCCGCGTGTTCCCCGCCAACGCTAGCGTAGTCCATCGGCTTGATGCGGGGAAGGTCCGACCGCTCACTGTAGCGATGCCCGCGCTCGATCACGATGGTTTGCGTGACATCGTCGGGCCATACCTGTGCGGCAAAGGGCGGGCGGTATGGCTCGAAAAACTCATCTCGCGTCGCAGCACCTGCGGAAAGATAAACTCTGCCGCCCTGCCTGACCCACGCCTCGATCGCCTCGCCCGCTTTGCGAGTCAGGCATTGGCCGGTGACGTAAAGCACCTTGTAATTTTTCAATTCGCCTGACTCGACATCTTCCTCACGCAGCAGATCGGGCTGGATTCCTGAGTGTCGCAGCGCGCACCAGGTGAGCCTGTTTTCGACAAAGCTCGCCGGATCATCGGTATGCCAGAAATCATGGCTGACCGAGTAGAGCAGCGCGACCGGGTCGCGCTGAACTTTCGCGTCCATGATGACGTCCTCAGCTTTCACGAGTGCGGCTGAGAGCTTCGCGATGCCGTCGTATTCGCTGCGCAGATCGGACCAGTAGTTTTCCGTGCTGATGTAGGTCGGCCCGTACGTCCAGAAGAAAAAGCTGGTCGCCCCCTGCCCCAGTGCGGAATACGCTTTGAGCCGCAGAAATCCGTCATCGCTGCCGGTGATGAGTCCGCGCAGCGCGACCGGTCGATCGCCGATACCGGATCGGAAAATCGCGCTGAGATAAGCGAAGGCAGGCGCGCCCGTCCAGGTGGAACCGGGGCCGTACATGTGATTGAGTCCGAGCCAGTCCTCCGCGGAGATGATGTCCACCGCGCGTTGCTGGCCGATCTCAAAAAAATCCAGTCCGCGATAGGCCATCCCGATATGAGGCGGGCCCCATGCGTTGAAGAATGAATGGTCCGAGGGCAGCGTCTCGGTCTTCATGCCCGGCAGCGATCCTTTCACCAGTTCCGTGGTCTGCCGGAGTTGCTTGACCGACCACCACTGGCCGAATTTCGCTGCGTAATAGAGCACCTTTCGCGTGGTCAGGTCCGCATCGCGCGGGAGTGTTTTCTCGAACATCGCAGCCGCGGGATACTCGACCTGATCAATGGGTTTCCCCAGCGATGAGTCGGAGACGCCGTGCTGACGGAGATAGTCGCGGAAAAAGCCGTTGAGTTTTTCCGGGGCGATCGCGGCTGGCCGCAGGTCCATCGTCTGGATTTCATCCGCGACGACGTAGTGCGCGTAATGGGAGTTGAGCCATCGCCCTTCCTCCGTGGCATTGGCGCGTTCGATGGCAGCACCGTCGGATTTGCGCCACGTCTCGACCGATACATCCGGGTCGGCCACCAGATGCCAGGTGGCGGTGTAGGTTTTCACGTTGGCGTCACGGAGCACCTGCCAGGGTGCCCCGCCGATGACGTTGAAGCCCAGCGATTTAAGCGTCTCGACCTCCTGCCGCGCCAGCACCGGGTCGCTGTGGCCCCAAAGAGACGTGAGGAGTTCAAAACGCTTGAGCGTGCGGGGTTTACCGCCTGTTGCTTCCTTCGCCCATGCAGCATGACGAGCCGCCATCTGCGATCCGGTTTCAAACTCGCTCTTTTTCTCGCGCAGCGGATGCGGCAGGAGGAACGCAACCATGTTCGAGCCGCCCTTTTCCCGGAACTGGATCACGACATGCGCAGGATCAGGCTTGTCCGCCAGTTGCACTTCCAACTCGCAGCCGACGATCGGCTTTCCTGATCCGTCTGCGATGGAAATGTTCATCGCCGGCCATTCGGCAATGCCGCCTTCGCGGTTGAGCCGCCCATGAAGCTTCCACTTGGTCAGATCAAGCCACGGCGTCCACTGATCGCCCTCAGCCTCGCGGTTTTCCGTGGGCAGTGTCCAAGGCTCGACGTGGACCCACGCGCCAAAGGTGAAGGTGTGCTTGGGAGCTGCTGGCCCGATGACGCGGGCGCGGACATAGATGTCAGCCGCGACAGCCGGTGAAACGACAGCCGCCAGCAACATAAGCACGATCAGGCAGGCAATGCGACGGTACAGCATGATTTTGTCCATGGAAAGTGAGACGTTCCTCCCCGGAAACGTCACTGATCTGAGGCGTCTGTGTCGTGTCAGGCCTGTGAGTAGGAAGTCACGTATTTTTTCTGCGCCGGGGTAAGGAGCGCACGTGACTTTTCACTCAACTGCGTGTGGCCGATCTGCATATTGTAGTGACGTCTCGTGGTAAAGCTCTGGAGCACGAGGCGACGGCGTTGCTTCATCGGCACCACGCCATGCCAGTGATGCCCACGGTAGAGGACCACACCGCCGGGTTTCAACGGCACCGGCTTAAGCTCACAGTTGTCGAGCACAAAGTCGGGCTTGGCGAGGATCGGTTTCTTGTCGGGTGTCGCCCGCGCCAGATAGTGACTGCCCACCGCGCTGCAGTAGGCACCGTTGTCAGCAAACGTCTCATCGAGATACAAAAGACTGGCCAGCAACATCTGGATCGCTTCCGACTGCGGATTTTTCATCCCCACCACATCATCGTGCCAGCCCAGCGGACCATGCCGAAGGTTGGCCGGCTCATAAGACGGGCCGGGATTGGCTGGGTTATAAGAATCACGGGCACCTGAGCTGTTGGCGAAGACCGCTTCCTCACCCATGTATTCAGCGAAGGCGGTGACATATTTCATGAGGTTTGGGTGAGCCAGGTAGCCGACAAACTCCGGGATGCCGTCGAGCGTTTCCCAGTCAAACCAGCGCGTGCCGGTCTCCCTGGCGCGTCGCTCAAATGCAGCGTCGAGCGCAGCAAGCTCAGTACCGGTGAGAATGTCGGGCAGTGCGACGTAACCATCAACAAGAAGGCGAACGACGGCAGCCTGCGGGTCCATGTGAGTGTCCCTGTTGTAAAAGGAAAGCCGCAACACGCCGCGGCAGTCAATATCATCGATCATCTTTGCGGTGCTAGATCGTGATGACGTACATACCGCACTCAATAAAACTCAGCCGTCGCAAATCGCGGCCGTCAACCCAGAACCTTTTTCTTGACCATCTCTCCGACGACCTTGGCGTTGGCTTTGCCCTTGCTCAGCTTCATGACTGCACCGACGACCGAGCCGACTGCCGCGTCCTTGCCCCCACGGATCGCTTCCGCCGCTTTCGGGTTGGCTGCCAATGCCTGATCGATCCACGCTTCGAGTGATGAGTTATCGCTGACCTGCAACATGCCGCGTGACTCGGCGAGCTTGAGCGGGTCGGCTGACGGATCGTCACAGCACAATCCGTACAGATCATCCGCGGCCGCGGAGCCGATTTTGTCCGCAGCGGCGAGATCGGCGATCTGTTTCACCTGCAACGGCGTGATACCCAGTTGATCGACCCGACAGCCGCGCTCGTTACCCCGCTTGGCGAGGTTGTTCAGCACGATCGCCGCCGCTCGCTTAGGATCGACACCCGCCGTCACGACGCTCTCATAAAACAGGCAGACCTTCGGCTCGTCGATCAGTCCGCGCACATCCTTGGGATTCAGCCCGACCTTTTCGATGTACCGCTTCTCCCGCGCCAGCGGCAGTTCCGGCAGCTTTGCCCTGATCGAGTCGAGCCACGCATCATCGACGACGACCGGCACCAGATCAGGGTCGGGGAAATAGCGGTAGTCATGGGCCTCTTCTTTTTCACGCTGGAGAAACGTCGTCTCGCTGTTGTCGTCCCAGCCGCGTGTGCTCTTGGTTCCCGGCTTCATCGTCACGCCGGTTTCCAGCCACTCGTCCACCTGCCGTTCCAGTTCATGTCTCACCGAGCCGTGGACCGCTTTGAAACTGTTGAGGTTCTTGATCTCGACAATCGGCGTCTTATGCACGCGGCCATCAGGCGCGGTGATGATGACATTGATATTGGGTTCGAAGCGGATATGACCTTTCTGCATGACGCCTTCGGTCACACCCAGAAACCGGCAGATGTTGCGGAGTGTCTGCGCAAAACTCACAACCTGTTCAGGCGTGTCGAAGTCAGGATGAGTCACGATCTCCAGTAACGGCGTGCCGGCACGGTTGAGGTCCACGATCGAGTGATCGATGGCAAATCCTCCGGGCGCCTCGTGCAGCAGCTTGCCGGCATCCTCCTCCAGATGCGCGCGGATGATGCGAATTTTTTTTGTGTTCCCGGAGCCGTCACCAATGGGTATTTCCAGTTCCCCATCCTGACAAAGCGGCTGATCGTACTGGCTGATCTGGTAATTCTTGGGCAGATCGGGGTAAAAGTAGCTCTTGCGGTCCCACTTGGCGTGACGATTGATCCGGCATCCCAGTGCCAGCCCGACGAGCATCGACATCTCGACTGCGCGTTTGTTCATCACCGGCAGCGAGCCGGGCAGCCCCAGCACCACGGGATCACAGAGCGAATTAGGTTCGGCCTCGAAGTAGTCGGGATGGGCGACGTTCGGCGCGGAAGTGAACATCTTCGATCGCGTAGCCAACTCGACATGGACCTCGAGTCCGACCATGAGACGGACCTGAATATCATCGCGGGTGAGCGTGGCGGCCATTGCGGTCATCCTGAACCAAAAGCGGGATTCTAACGGGAGAGAGGCTGAGTTGAAGGCGTCTTCAATTTCAACTCCTCTTCGAGCACCTGAAAAAACTCCTCGGCGGTTGCCGGCCGGCCGGCGATCATGCGATCGTTGCTGAGGATCATCGTCGGCAGCCCGCCGCGCAGCTTCTGCCCCCGCTCGGTGGCACTGCGCCGCAGACGATTATTCAGCTCGATCTGTGCGTCAATCATCTGCGAAAGCCACGGCTGCGCCAGTTCCGCATCCAGTGTTGATCGATCGATCCATTGCTCCGCACGTTGCCGGGCGGCGGCGACAGTCGGCGGGCGGTCGCCCTGCATCAGAAAGGTGTCGAACTCCTCCAGATGACTCGGCGCGAGCCGGTACACCGCGAGCATCAGCTTTGCGTAAGCGCAGGCTTCGACGTGGAAGGGTTCCGTTTCATTGATCGTCTTGTTGCATTGGGCTGACAAAGGCACCGGAGCCAGCGCGATCGCCAACTGACCGGGATAGCGTGCGCGTGCTGCCTGGAGATAACCGTGCAATGCCCGGCAATGAGGGCAGGTGTAATCGAAAAAGCAGATGAGCAGATGCGGCGCGCTGCGTGAGCCGATGACGGGATAATTTTCCGTGGGAATGCCCAGATTCTGAAAACGCAGAACGCGATGCGTGGCAGGCGTGACGAGCACCTGCCCGGTCGCCAACCCGCCCACGAGCAACAACGCCAGCACAGCTGCGAAAACGACGCTTCCGCCGCCGACGCGGCAGGACGAGTCGCCGGCAAATCGCGGGCGACCGATCGGGGCGAGGAGCAATGTCAGCACCGTCAGCGCGACGCCGATCCAGTGTGCGCTCATGCACCAGACGCAGAACGCGCGGATGACATACACCTGAAGCGTGATGAACCACGCAGCAGCGCCGAAAATCACGAGTGACAGCACGATCATCAGCCACCATGCTGTCCGTTGTGCTTTGATGGAACGGCTGGGAGCGATCCCCAAACTCGCAGCCAGATAGGCCATGTAAACACCTGCCGCCAGCGGCGCGACGGGCACATGGCCGAGCCATATCGACCAGCGACTGCTGAGCACATGACTGCAACCCGATCCGGGTTCGCATCCAGCCAGCGAGGTACCGCGTGCGGATTGCGCGGCGATGTAACAGGTCACCAGCAGGCCCAGCAGTGCCAGCACCCGAAGCGTCCAGATACGAATGGCACTTTGCCGCGTCCCGTGGGTGATGATTTCTTCGGTCATGTCAGGGACGCCGATAGATGGAAAAAGTCGTAATCGGTTTGAAACCCGCCGCCTGAGAGAGAGATTGCGCCGGATCGTCTGCGGTCAATCCCAGAACCACATTTTCAAACAATACACGACGGCAGAACTCCAGCGCATGGCTCAGCAGCGTCGAGGCGACGTTCTGGTCGAGAAAATCCGGATCGGTGGCAATCCGGGTTATCACGCCGATGTTACCCAGCGTCAATACATTCACCAGCCCCACGGGTGTGCCGTTAAGTCTGCCGAGCAGTGATTCGAGCCTTGCCTCGTCATGGTGATCGATCTGCGTATCCGCCAACCGTGCAGCGAAGTCGTCGCTCGCCTCCGAACGCGATTTAGCGATCCGTACCAGCAGGCGGCGCAGCTCCGCATATGCGGCTCGACCGGGGATGATCTGCAATCGAGAGTTCTGCTGCGTCAATGGCACGGGCCTGTCGAGGAGCAGAAGCTGCATCACCTCCTCGCGGCAACCACGAGCCGTCAACGCCTCGCGCAGCGGCGCAGGCCATGTCGGATCGACCGCTTCCCATTGCAGGCAGCGCAAGCCACGCGATGCAAAGTGGGCATCAATCTCCGACAACACGGCTTCCGCAGTCATGCCTTCAGGAATCCGTACCTGAGTTGCACGATTAACGATGGCGATATCAGGCCGTGCGAGGTTTGAAAACACCGTCGCGCCGGCAAGCTCCGTTTCCTCCGCGGCTGTCCGCACGAGCACCTCATCAGCGCGACGAAGCGCGCGCACGAGGGCTTCGGCGGACGGCAGGTAACTCTGTCTTGCGATTGGAAGTTCCATGATTGATCACTGACGATCGAGTCCAGGCGGTACGACAAACGCTGCGGCGGTCAGCAGGGACTCATCACGCAGCGTATTACGATTCCGGCGGTTTCTCCCGGTAGATTACCGTGACGCCATGCCGGTGCTCAGCGAGTCCGCTGCTTCATAACATAGCCGTCATTGGGGAAACTCTCAGCCGCGCATACACGAGACGATGGCGTCGATATCACGCGGGGTCGTGTCCCACGAGCACATGAAGCGCGCGCCGCCTCCGATGAAGGTGTAGTACGACCAACCGCCGCGTTTGAGTCGTCCGGCAATCGCGGCGTCGAGCTTCGCAAAGACGGCATTGGCCTGAGTCGGGTAAAGCACCTCGACGCCGGGGATCGTCCGCATCTGGTCAGCCAGAGAAGCGGCGGCGGCGTTGGCACGCTGACCGTTGCGCAGCCAGGCGCCGGATTCGAGCAGGCCGACCCAGGGAGCCGCGAGGAAACGCATTTTCGACGCCAGTTGTCCTGCCTGCTTACAGCGGTAATCGAACTCACGCGCCAGATCCTTATTGAAAAAGATCACTGCGTCGCCGACCGCCATTCCGTTTTTCGTCCCGCCGAAACAAAGCACGTCCACGCCCGCCCGCCAGGTGATTTCACGCGGCGCGACATTCAGTGACGCGGCGGCGTTGGCAAACCGCGCTCCGTCCATGTGAATATGCAGATGATGCCGCTGCGCGACTTCACGGGCCGCAGCCAGTTCGGTGACGTCGTACACCGTGCCCACCTCGGTTGATTGCGTCAGGCTCAGCACGCGCGGCTTGGGGTAGTGGATGTCCCGTCGCCTCGTCACCATGTTGCTCACCGCTCCGAGGTCCGCCTTTCCCAGTGCCCCGCCCACGAGCAGGACTTTCGTGCCGTTGGAAAAAAACTCCGGCGCACCGCACTCATCCGTTTCAACATGCGAATTCTGGTGGCAGACGATGCTGTGATAGCTCTGGCAAAGCGACGCCAGCGCCAGCGCGTTGGCAGCGGTTCCGTTGAAGACAAAAAACACTTCGCAATCGGTTTCAAAAAGCTCGCGGAGCAGATCGGAAGCCCGCTGCGTCCACTTGTCGTCGCCGTATCCGGGAACGTGACCCTCGTTGGCGCGGAGCATGGCGTCCCACGCTTCGGGGCAGATGCCCGAATTGTTATCGCTGGCGAATTGCCGCACGGGAGCGGCGGTTGCGCTGACGCCGGAATTCATGGTTGGAATCGCCCCTGTTTTGCTGGGAATGTTAGCACGGATGACCGAGAGCTACGGATTTCGGAGCAGCAGCGCAGCGGACGGTTTACCCGCCGTCCTGATCTTCACGATCGGGAGAAATCGGCGTGACCACGAGAGTCCGGGCGAGGATGTCACCCAGACGCTGTCCATGCGGACGAACCAGCGGCAGCACCAGCAGAGGCCAGGCGAGCAGGTCGCAACTCTTGAGCAGGTTGCGGCAAAGCACCTGCCAGATATTCGGCGGTTTGCCGTCCACACTCACGACACGCAGGCCGAGCATCATTTTTCCCAACGTCCGCGCGGTGAACATTTCGGAGATCGTCGTGTGCAGGAGGAGCAGTCCGATGACGGCGAGATTCGACTGGAGCGTTTCCAGAGAAGGTAATGCGTAGTACCAGCTCGACACCAGATCAATGGGAGCAATCTGCTGGTAATAGGCGACGATCGCCACGGGAATCGCCATGTCGATCATTGCCGCGATGAACCGGCGCACGAGGTCTGCGGATTCATACCCATCGGGCAGGGTGATTTTGCCGCCGTCGCCGCCGCGTCGCCAGACCAGTGCCGCGACGAGAACCATTGCCAGCCCCATCATCATGAGCTGCATGGGTACACCCTTGCCGAAGAGGAGCACCTGGTTGTCCTCCTCGAGCGGTGAAGCGGGAGCAACCTCCTCGTTCATCAGATTTTTTCGGGTCCACAGGAGCTTTTTGCCCTGTGCGGAAATCAACGCGATGGTCTGTCCCGCGGTGGTCACACCCCAGACAGCGTCCTTGGGAACAACCATTGAAATGGTGCCAAAGCGCCGAATGCCTTCGGGACGGACGATGAGCAGTTCGAGCGTGACCCCCGCACTTTTGTCCTCTACTGGCCGCGCCAGGACGAGCTGATGATCCACCCCCAGAGGAATGATGTCTCTGGACCCTTCGAGGGTGAAGACTGACTTTTGCCAGTCGGTTTGCGTCGGGCGGTAAAGCCACAGCTCGGAATCCTCGCCGGCGGGTGCCGTCAGCAGCAGCGGTTTTTCATCCTGACTCGACTCGGCGACGATCCACGCTTTGCCCCGCGCCGGCCAGTCATTGGGCAGCTCGACCTTGTTCCAGCGGTTCTGCTCAAGCCGGAGCAGCCGATCAGCACGAACCACGCCGGGCGACGTTCGCTGCGTCGTCGGCTGGCTTGCCGCCGGCTGCGAAGCCGCTTGCGTCGCGACTTCCGCTTCCGTCATCCCGCTGTCAATGCGATCGAGCGATGCCTGGTCCTCGACGCGCACCAGTGCCCACGGCCCGGACTGCACCGCCCCGAAGGCCACCAACGCCTCGTGACGCGGGAGTTGCTGTTCCATCCGAGGCAATTCCAGAGGCAACTTGCCCGGCTGCGGGTGCAGATTGAGCGGCATGGATTGGACGGTGAGCTTGTCGGAGACCAGCCACAGGCAGTCGTTGCCGACCGCAATCCCCTCCGGCGCAAGCCGACCGGAAAAAGACGGTGCCTTGAGTACGCGATTGGCCGCGTCGAACTCGTTGCGCTGATAGACCTGGATCGAGTCGTCAGCGTTGAGGGCGATCCACAGATTTTCACCGTCGCCGGCGACGGGCAGCGTCTGGGCGGCGGCAGCCATGCACCAACCCATGACGAGCAAAATCGCCAGAGCCATACCGCCCCGCCGACGAATGAAACAGGCGCAGCTACGAAGCGGAATTGGGTGTGCCGTCATCACGCGCCACACGATACTGGATCGCCTCGCGCCCTGCCATGTTTCACCTGCTGCCCCGCCGGGTTGCTAACATTGCCGACATGCTCAAGTACCGGCTGATCTTCGGCCCGCTGATGATCGCGGCCTTTGCCGTCATCTTTCATTTTGATAACCGGCTCGACAATGTTCCCCTCAACGGCACCGTCTTTCAGCGGCTGTTCCTGGGGCGCGAATATCTGCCCGCCGGCCTGCTCATGCTCGGAGCATTCATCCTGCTGATCGTCCTGAGTGCCCGCGAGTTTTCCGCGATCGCCACCGCCAAGGGCATCCCTGCCGACACCTTCATGCTCACGCTCAGCGGCATCACCGGATGCGTGCTGATCTACATCATCCCGGTGGGAGTCAATTCACAGGTCGCCACCGCAGCGGTTGCCACGCTCATGAGCGTGCTGTTTCTGATGGCTCTGGTGAAATACAGTTGGGTCAACCAGCGGACACAGGGCGCGATTCTCGTCGGCGGACTGACGATGATGGCGTTTGTTTACCTGGGCATCCTGCCGGGCTTTTACGTGGCGATCCGCCGCTGGCACAGCGCCTGGGTGGTCGCGGCGATCATCCTCATCACCAAGTGCTGCGATATCGGTGCCTATGCCACCGGCAGACTCATCGGGCGACACAAACTTATCCCCTGGCTCAGTCCGGGTAAGACCTGGGAAGGTCTCATCGGCGGCGTCCTCCTCTCGGCGGTGGTCGCCACGGGACTGACTGCCCTCAGCAATGCCCTCAACAGCTCCGCTTCTCCTCACGGCCTGCATGTGTACGACAAAATCGGCGCGATCCGTCACGCCAGACCCGTCATCTTTCCGCTCTGGGCAGCTTTTCTCGCCGGTGCAACGATCGGCGTCGTCGGACAGTTCGGCGATCTGGTCGCCAGCCTCTTCAAACGCGACGCGGGATTCAAGGATTCAGGGAAATCCATTCCCGGCTTCGGCGGGTTGCTCGATGTGCTCGACTCACCCGTGATCGTCGCGCCGCTGGCGTACTGGCTGCTCTACCTGGCATCGCAACTAAGCGAGTCGGGCATCTGGGTACAGCACTGACCAGCAATGCTCAGGACTCCAGATTCAGATAGCGCAACTCCTCAGCGGTCAATTTCAGAGTCACCCCTTCGATGGATGTCCGCAACTCCTCGATGGTCCGAGGTCCGATCAAGGCGAAAGTGGGGAACGGCTGGTTGAGCACATATGCCAGCGCGATCTGCGTCGAGGTCACTCCCTTCTTCTTCGCCAGTTCCTGCGCCCGCTCCAGTCGCTGGAAGTTGTCATCGTTGAACCAGGTCGGCTCAAGGAGATTGACATACCAGTCGTCGATCATGACAGGCTTGACGCCTTTCTGGTATCGACCGGTGAAAAAGCCGTTGGCCTGACTCGACCAGGAAAACAGCGGCATCTGCGTGCGGGTGAACCACTCCCGCGATTGCGGGTCCGAAGCGGTGGTGCAGCCGTCCCAGGTGGGCTTGTTCCACCTCGCCAGAGAAAAATTGGGACTGCTGGCAGCGAAGGGCACGAGGCCGTTTTTCTTCGCGTAATCGTTGGCTTCCTGTATCCGCTGGATGGTCCAGTTCGACCCGCCGAAGGCGCGGATTTTCCCTTCTCGGTGATGCTTGTTGAGCACATCGACCAGCACGCTGACGGGCAGGTCGGGGTTGTCGCGGTGAAGGACATAGAGGTCGATGTAATCGACGCCGAAACGCCGCAGGCTTTCGTGCAGCTGTCGGGTGATCGCTTCGGGGTTGCAGTCGGGGGTGTGGCCGCCCTTGCCGAGGATCACGATCTGCTCACGGTTGCCTCGGTTCTTGATCCACTTGCCCACCGCCTGCTCGCATTGTCCGCCGCCGTAAATGTAGGCCGTATCGATGCACGTACCGCCGATCTCGACGAAGTTATCGAGCAGCGCATGGGTCAGAGGAAGCGCGCTGTTGTCGAAAATCATCGAACCCATCACCACGCGCGAGATGGGTTTGTTGACGCCTTCGACATGGCCGTAAGGCATGTTGTGATTGGCACGCGGGCGCAGAGGACGATTGGCGATTGTCGGGAAAGGCGCGTCAGGCTTTTCCGTGTCCCACACCAGGCCGGCTGACCTGCGCCAGGCGTCGAGGAACTTCATATTGGAAATCGTGTCCGCCCAGCTCATCGCGGGCGATGTCGCCTGCTTGTTATGCAGTTCGCTGGCGACACGATCCACTTCGATGCTGTAAAGGCCGGCCCCGCCATCGACTTTGATCGTCTCCGGCTTCTCTTGTCCCGCACGGTGGAGGGTCATGATGTTGTCTTTTTCCGCGGGGAACCACGGGTTGGGCACGCTCAGGTTGCCGTTGGTGCCGTAAACGCGGAGCGTTGAATCAATGGCGATGTTCATGCCGCAGGTCAGCGTGGCAAGGATGTTGCCGGGAAAGCGGGCGGTGGCTGTCGCCCAATGATCGACGCGGGTTTCCGGGCTGATCTGGGCGATTCCCTTGACCTCGATCGGATTCTCAAAATCCTTACCCACTGCCGCACCGGCGATGAGTCGCGTCATCGAAGCGGTGTAGCAGCCCACGTCCATGATTCCGCCGCCGCCCCACTCGTTGACACAGCGGATGTCCTTCCACTGATCGGGCGCTCGAAAGCTGAAGTTCGCTTGGATGATGCGTACCTCGCCCAGCGCACCGGAGCGGACGATCTCGACGATCCGGGCCGTCTGCGGATGACAGCGGTACATGAACGCTTCCATCAGGAACACGTTGTGGACCCGCGCGATCTCCGCCATCGTCATCGCCTCGGGGTAATTCATGGCGAGCGGTTTTTCGCAAAGGATGTGCTTGCCCGCTTCCGCGCAGCGGAGCGTCCAGGGGGCATGTAGATGATTGGGCAGCGAAATGTAAACCACCTGAACGCGAGGGTCATTCACGACGCCCTCATACGAACCGTATCGCTGCGCTGCGGTGAGCTTGAACTCCTCGCCGAACTTATCCGCCGACTCCTGCGTCCGGCTGCCGACGGCGACGAGTTCGCCGGTCGATGACGCTTTCAATGCTTTAGCCAGAGTCTTGGCGATGCGACCGGTGCCAAGAATACCCCAACGTAATTTGTCAGCCATGATGAATCTCCGCCTTGTGTAATAAGCAAATACAGGGGGAGGATCATAGCAATAGATGCCGCGACGCAACGAGTCGCATGTCGAAACGCAAAACGCCTAGAGATGGCGAGTCGGTGATTACGCCTGGGGCGGATCGGTCGGCGGAGGCGGATCGGTAGGCCGGCTGGCTTCGCGGCCATGAATCCCCGCCAGTCGATCCGCGAGCGGTGCTGCCGTGCTGATCGCCGCCTCATTTCCCACAGCGAAAATGGCGAGCGACTCCGTAGCGAACATCTGACCGACGCCCAGCAGTGCCAGCAGAACCGCGATGATCGGGAGAACAACCTTGGCCTTGACTCGGCGGCTCGGCGTCGCCGGGACGGTTGCGCGCGGGCCGGCGGCGGCGTCATCCAGCGCATTTACCAGCGCGGCTGCCTGTTCACGCCACGTCCGCCGCAACAGAGGAACCTCGACCTCACGCCACGCTTCACGGAGCAGTTGCGCATAACCGCCCTCTCGCGCCATGGATGTCTGGGCGATGGCGGCAACACTGCGGCTCCAGTTGACCGCTTCGGCATCCTCCGCAGCCAGAAGCCGCTCCAGCAGATCAAACATCGTCCGCCAGTGCGGATCGTGACGCAGATGAAAATCATGTGAGGCTGCGACCGCCTGCATCAGCCGTTCCATACCCTGCTGCCGCTGACCGCTGTGAAAGAGAACCACACCCGCGTAGGCGTTCATATTCACCGACGGCTGCACAGCCGCGAGAATCGCCTCGACCCGCGCGATCTGCTCGCGCACCAGACGATCAGCCTCCTCATCCGCCACGCCTTCATGCCTGAGTCGATCGATCAGCGGAGTCCATTCCGCACCCGGATCAACCACGGCCGCCAGTGCCAGCAATACGTTCTCCGACGCACGGCAGCGCAATGTCTCGCCGTTGGTGTTCGACGGCCTGGAGTCATCCAGACCGCGCGCCACCGCGAAGAACTCACCAATGCGGTGCAGCGACTCGAAGAGCGACCCCCGCGAGTTTTCCCGTAATTGGCGCAGCCGTACGCGATGAATCTTGAACGCCTGCTCGTCATCACTGGACCAGACCGCATCGTCGTCCGTCGCTTCGTTGACCACGTTTGGATCGCTCGTCCTGGCGCAGACGACCATCGCTGCCTGAAGAATCTGCATCGACCGGGGACGGTTCGGCGTGGGGACGTGCGGATCGACCGGATTGAGAACGCGCGAGAGCAGCGAGTGATCGCAACGATAATCCGCCTGACCGCGCCGCTGCCAGAACTCCTCGATGCAGCGAACCAGCAATTGCTGACTGGCATGCGTGCGGGCCATCCACTCGAACACCAGTTTCACCATCGCCTGGTGTCGCTGAATGTCCTCGGTGCGAACCACACCCTGAGATGCGTTGAAGCCTGCCTTTGTGTGCGTCCTTGTCATAACCAAACTCCTCATAGGCCCGACCAGCCGTGTGAACGGGCACCGAAGGTTAAACGCAGCCGATGCCTCGTTCTTGCACAAGGTCGGTGAAACGCTGCCATCTCTTGCATTATCCGCCACTTACGCGCAGCCTACCGCCTTTCACATGCCTGTGTGAACCTGCGACGATCGCAGTCGCGTTAGCCTTTCAGGTCGTGAGTGTGGACAACCCAAAACCTTTTTGCAAAGGAGTGCCGTCATGAAAACGAAATTGATTTCCTGGGTAGTCGGAGCAGTGGTTGCGTCATCGAGTTTGGCGTTGATGGCAAGCCCCGCCAACGCCGACCATGACAGCGGCAAAGGCCACTGGCGCGGATCGGATAGAAGTTGGTCGAGCTATCGCGAACGCGGACACGATAACGACCGTCGTGACAGTGACCATCGTGACAGTGATCATCGTGACTTTGGCGGCTGGAACAACCGTGGATGGAACAGCCGTGGGTGGAACCGTGATGACCGATCTTCGGATCGAGGTTCCAGCTTCTCATTCAGCATCAAAATCGGCGATCTATCCCGGCCGGTGTCGGCAATCTGCGCCCCGCCGACCCCCGTGTATTACGCGCCTCCTCCGCGGCGTGTCTGGGTGCCCGCTCATTATGAGGAACGTCAGGTCCAGGTCTGCGTCGAGCCGGCGCGGATTGAGCGGCGGTACACGCCGCCGGTGATCCAGCGGCGCTTTGACGACTGCGGCCGCCCCTACGAGTTGGTCGTGCGGCCCGGAACCTGGTGCGACGTCCGTGTACCAGCACGATATGAAACTCGCTGCGAGCAGGTGCTGGTTCCCGGTCACTGGGAGGAAGCGGACTGTCGGTAACGCAGCTTAGGTAATCACCCTGTACCTGCGGAGGCGATGTCGATGTCGCTTCCGCAGGTTTTTTTCGACTCGTTTGGAAGGCTTTGCGTCTTGCTTGACACGCGAAATAAGGCTAGTCTGTCTTTAAGTCCGGTTCAGGTGTTGGGGGTTATCGGGCGTCTGGATGCGACCCGAATCCCAACCGCCGGTGCCGCGTGGAAGCGTGACTCAATGAGTCGTGCGACCTGTTGAAAACGCGGAGCTTGATTCCTCTCTGGAGAACTGGCCATCGGCAAGGGACGATTTCAGCCGCCGCAACGGGACACCGGCAAGCGGCTACGTATCAACGATCTCATTCGCATCTCTCCCATTCGTCTGATCGACGACAACGACGATCAGGTAGGCGTCATCGACCTCGATGAAGCGAAGCGTCGCGCACGCGAGGCAGGCCTCGATCTGGTCGAAGTTTCCCCCATGAGCAAACCGCCGGTTTGCAAAATCATGGATTACGGGAAGTGGAAGTACCAGCAGAAAAAGAAAGACCAGAAGGCTGCCAGCCACTCCAAACAGAGCGAGCTTAAAGAGCTGCGGCTGCGCCCCAAGATTGATAAGCACGATCTGGACATCAAGACCGAACGTGCCAAGGAATTCCTCGGCGAAGGCGATAAGGTTCAGTTCACCATGCTCTTTCGCGGTAGGGAAATGGCGCATCAGGAAATCGGCCTGGCGACGCTGCGCTCCATCCGCGATGCACTCACGGAAGTGAGCAAGGTCGAAGCTGAACCCAAGCTCATGGGTAAGCGCATGACAATGACGCTGGCACCGGATCGCAAGCCCAAGGCAGCCAAGTCGGGCGGTCTCGGCATCCCTACCCCCGGAAATCCCGGAGCCCCCGGAAACCCCGGAAACCCCGGAACCTCAGGTACTGCCGGAGCCTCTGCGGGCACTGCGGCGGGCGGGCTGTCTCCATCGCCGCGTCCTGCGGGAACTGTCGCGCAGCCGTCCGCTTCCGCCAAGGCTTGAACCCTTCTATCACCCGGCTTCATCGCGCGGACTCGACAACCGCGGCGGCTGTGTTGTGGAGTTGTTGATTTTTCTACCGTTGATCTGCTGCTCAGCGCGGCGCGAGCAGGTTGGATTCGTGGCAGGGAAAAAAGCGGTGCATCAGTTCGTCGCAGTGTTCCTCCGCTGCGGCCCGGACAAAGCGCGGATCAAGCTGGGAGAGCATCTGGAACTTTCGCACGACCTTAAAGACGTGCGTCTGATCGAGGTCGAGTGAGCGTGCGGGCACGCCGACGAATTCCGCCAGGTCTGCTGACCGCTCCATGAGTTTTGTGACATCCACGACCATCAACCGCGACGCAGGCACCGCCTGGAGCACGCGCCGCATGTGCATTTTCCAGTAGGAAAAATAACCCGCCAGAGGCCAAAGCCCTTTTTCCCGCAGCGGTTGCTCCTGCGGTGCGTAGTCGTATTTCACATCACCGAAGCACAGTTTGCGATACTCCGCCCACGTACCTGACTTGTCCGGGCGGCTCAGCTCATCGTTAATCACTGAGTCGATCCAACTGTAACAGTCGCGTGTCGTCAGAATGAAATTCGCTTTGGGGAACAGCTCCACCAGCAGCTCGACAATGAACACATCGAACGGCGCGGACTCCATTTCCAGCCATTGCTGACGATTACGGCGGCGGAGCAGATTCGTCATCTCGGACGGCTCAATCGTGCCGTTGGTGTAACGGAGAATTTCCTTGAGAAACGATTCTCCGCCCGGCTCGTGTGCGGCACGGTAACCGCTGAACATCGCGGCCACCGAGTGCGTGCCGGCACGGGGCAGCCCGACGCAGAAAGCCTCGAAGCGCTTGGGCCTCAGCAGGGGTCGCAGACTCGCGGTCAACGAACGGATCATGCGGGAATTATTTTACCGCTTCGGACCGGCCATCGCGTCACCTCGCTCACGATCCATGACGCGGAGTTGGAAAGCTGTTTCATTTCTATAATCGCGACGCATCGGCGAACCGCGCGTGACACCATGACGACAGGCCCGCCCGATCCCGACGCGACAACGCAACCTCAACCCGTTGCGCCGACCCTTCCATCGCCAGCGGTTCGTGCTGCAACCATCAGTCCGTTCATCTCCCTGGCCCTGGCGTGCGTGGTCGGCATCATCGCGGGCACGCTCTGGCGGCAACTGCTGCCGTTCTTGATCGCCGGCGGCATCACTTCTCTCATCGCCTGCGTCATGCTCATCGCCGGCAGGTCGCGCGGGGCACGATGCTGGGGTGTGCTGGCGCTGAGTTGCTCGATGGCAGCATGGACCGTGGTGCGCGAGGAGTTCACCTCTGCCAATGATGTGCGTCGTTTCCTCTCGAATAATTCGCAGCTTGTCCAATTGAGCGGCACGGTTGACGGCGTGCCGTTTCTCAGCGCGCCTGCAATCGGCGGACTTGCTCAGTTCAGCTACAAACCGCCCGGCACGCTCTTTTTTCTCGATGTGGATTCGATCCTCGTCGATGGCGTCATGCAACCCTCAAGCGGCAAACTGCTGGCGAAAGTCGCGGAGGCTGATCACG
Organism: Phycisphaeraceae bacterium; assembly: GCA_020851465.1. NCBI lineage: Bacteria > Pseudomonadati > Planctomycetota > Phycisphaerae > Phycisphaerales > Phycisphaeraceae > Phycisphaeraceae bacterium. The sequence goes on from JADZCR010000011.1 coordinate 19,737, forward strand.
AGCTGCGTGCCGGCGACCGCATCCAAGCCGCCGGCTGGCTCCGAACCATCGAAGGGCCGGTCAATCCCGGCGAAAGGGACTATCGCCAATTTCTGGCTGATCGCGGCGTGTACGGTCGGCTGTCGATGGGAGGACGGGAAAACTACTCCCTCATCGGTCGCTCCAGCGTCACCGCCGCCCTGCCCCTGGCGTCACGGTGGCTCAGCGACGCAGCCGCCCAGTCGCTCCGCGTCGGTATGACACCCGACGCCGGCCGCATTGCGCTGCTCGATGCCCTCATCCTCGGTCGATGGAGTTCTGACCTGAGCGAAGTGGATGATTCCTTCCGTCAGGTCGGCCTGGCGCACATCCTGTCCATCAGCGGAACTCATCTGACCATTCTGCTGGCCGTGGTCTGGTTCGCTGCGCGGCTGGTGTCGCGTCGTCCGAACCGCGCGTGCATCGCGGTGCTGCTGGTGCTGGGACTTTATCTGGTGCTCGTGCCGCCGCAGGTTCCCCTGACGCGGGCGGGCATCATGGCGGCGACCTTCGCCGTCGGCTTTGCAAGCGGCCGACGGGTGCGTGGAATCGACATGCTCGCGCTGGCGGGTGTGATCGTGCTGGTGTGGCGGCCCAACGATCTGTTCAACGCGGGTTGTCAGCTCAGTTTCGTGGGGGTCGCGGCACTGCTGCTCTTTGCTCGACCCGTGGGGCGATGGATATGGGCCGAGCCGTCGCTGCCCGACACCGAGATGACACGACAGCAACTCGTCGCCCGCACCGTGGCGGATTACACCGCAGCCAATGTCGTCGCTGCGTCGCTGAGTCTGCCGCTGGTGGCGTATCACTTCGGCGTCGTCGCTCCGCTGGCGGTGCTGCTTTCGATGATCGTCCTGCCGCTGGTGACAGGCGTGCTGGCGCTGGGATTTCTCAAAGTCATCGTCGGCCTGATGCTGCCGTCACTGGCTGCGCTTTTAGCCTGGCCGCTGGAGCGCATCACCGACGCGATGATCCGATTCACCAGCGATGCCGCACACTGGCCGGCCGCCTCCGTGCAGCTGGCCGAGCCGCCGAGTCTGGTGTGGACGCTCGCCGCCGTCGCAGTTCTCGTGGCACTTTTTGCCGGTCTGTTCGCACGAAGAAAGCTGGCACTGGCTTCCGCGGTCAGCATCAGTGCGATCTGGCTGTTCTGGCCGCACGCGCCGAGCCTGATCGCCGCTCATCTGGCTCCCGTCGAACATCAACCCGCCGTCACGATCAATATGTTCGACGTAGGTGACGGCTCGTGTTTTCTGGTACGCCTTACCGCCGACCCTCGAACGCCTGCGCAGACCATCATGTTCGACTGCGGCTCGATGCAGTACCTCGACATCGGCAAGCGAAGCATCGCGCCGGGACTGGCTGCTCTGCGCGTTTCCCGAATCGACACGCTCTTTATCTCTCACGCGGATATGGATCACTACTGCGGGATTCCTGAGTTGATCGATCAGGTATCGGTCTCACGGATCGTTCTCACGCCGCAGTTTCTCGACGAAGCGGCGGAGTATCCGCGCGGCCCGGCGGCACTGCTCCTCTTACGCATCCGGGAGCGGCATATCCCCATCCTCAAGGCAGAAGCGGGCTGGCACGAGTTTGCCGGCGGAGCTGATCTGGAACTGCTCTGGCCGAGGGAAAACTTCCGCACTCGCCGTGCCAATGACGCATCGATGGTGCTCTCGATCCGTGCTGCGGGACGGCGCGTCCTTCTCAGCGGCGACGTTCAACAGGAGTCGATTCCCCTTCTGCTGGCCGCGCACGATCTGCGTGCCGATGTAGCGGACCTGCCGCATCACGGCAGCTTTGTCGAAAGCTCACCCGCCTGGTACCGGGCGGTCTCACCCCGGTTTGTGCTCCAATCCAGCGGACCGGCACGACTGCTTGCGGATCATTGGAATGCGCTGATCGATCCTCAAACCACCCGTTTAATCACCGACCGCACGGGTATGGTCGATCTGGTCATCACGCGCAGCGGAGATATCTCCTGCTCCACTTTCAAGCCGGACACAGGCACATCGCGATAGCGGATGAACCGCATGCGTGAGAGGATCGAGGTGCGGCAGGTCGCATCGTTTCTTGACGAATGTTTTGATCACGCTACTCTCGCCGAACTTCCGCACGGTTGTTCAACGTCGAACGCCGCAGTCGCAGACCTTGTTGTGAACACTTCCGAGTTGTTATGCCTATCAAACGTGTCGGTCGGACAGCCGCGTGGCTGACGGTCATCATTCTGGCTGGTGTCACGACCCTGACGGTCCTGATGCTGGCGTACTTCGGCCACCTGCGCGGCTGGCCGGTGTTGTTCGGCCCCTTTTCCGCGATGATCTGGACCGTGCTCCTGCTCGTCGCGCTGGCACCCTGGTGGGCATTGGTAACGGTGGCGTTACAGCGCGAGTATGTCCGCAACCGCGAGCGATGACTCATCCCGCCTCGTACTTGCTGCGAACGCCTGGATAGGTTTGCCTGCGATCAATGATTCGGCTGCGCCGTTTCCGCGTCCTCGTGTACCACGACCGGCAGGCGAATCATCTCATCGTCGAGCAGAGATGTGTCCGGTTCCAGCTCCGCATATCCGCCGGATGTGCTTAGTTCCGTATTGCTCCTTGCGGGCTGCGTGGCTGCGAGGCTCTGCATGGCTTGCTTACCACCCGTCGAGGCGGCCTGCCCCGCCGCGTGCTTCTCCTTCTCTTGAGATGCCGAGGCGGGCTGAGTCTGGCTGATGCTCTGCGTCCCCGCTCTGTCGCGGCCGGCGTGATCTCCCAGCGATTGCAGCAGCGTCAGTGAAGCCCGCTGACCCTTCTGGCTGTTGAGATGCGTCATCAGCGGCGCGAGTTGCTTGCGGTGCAGCAGGAGCACGATTTCATTCGAGGCCTGCTTCTGCGTTTGGTTCTCATCCGAACCCGCTTTTTGATTCGCCTGTCGCGATTGGTCTTCCACCGCCATCTGGCTGCGGCTGATCATCTCCATGCGGACGTTGTTTTGCGCAGACCAGAGCGCGATCGCCTGGTTGGTCTGTTCGGTCGAAGTGCTCGAAACTTCCAGAAGCAACGGCGTGCGATCCGTCTCCGATCCGTTGGCTGCCGACTCATCCTTGCGTTCCCGCGGCAGGCTCGGAACCGCGGGCAGCTTCGACGCCACGCCGCCTCCTCCTGCGGCTGTCGCTCGCGGCGATTCCTGACCGGCAGCCATTGCCTGATCCTGATTCTCCGCTAGCGTCTGCACGGGTGGCGCTGTGACTGCTTCACCCTTCGACGCCGGCTTGGCTGCATCAGCGGGTTCCGCGGCCTTGAGTCGAGACTCCGATTGGCCTTTGCTCAGGCTGGTGCCCGGCGCGGAACTTCGTGCGGGACTCGATTCAGCCTTGAGATGTCCGACGACTCCCTCGCTGCCGTCTTTGTCGTTATGAAGCGCCAATCGCTTTTCCGCGTCGGCGGCGATTTCAGTCTCGACATTGGCTTTGGCGTTGGTATCGGCGGGAACTTCGCTATCGGCGGCAGCCGCTCCGCTGCCTTCCCCACGCTTGGTTTTTTCCGCAGCCATCGCCAGCCTGTCCGCAGATGTTTCTTTGGACTCGTTGACAGGGCCGGCGGGCGGTTGCCGGAAAGTCGGCGGCTCGGAGGCGTGAGGCGTGTTTGACGCGAGCGGGCCGGGCGACTGCGCCAGGCGGTCCAGCCCGTCGTTGCTGAGAGTGTTGACGATCAGCAGGGTGCTGATCGCGAGCAAGGCCGCGACCGCCAGATAACCCGCCACCCGCTTGAAGCGGTAACGACGGACGGGCGCGACAAAACCCGGATCGCTCGGCGCGACACCCAGGAGCATGTTGCGCTCCAGCCGCTGATTGACGCGCTCCATCAGGTCGGCAGGCGGTTCCTCATCCGGCAGGTTACGCAGACGATGACGATCGAGCACAAGCTGGGCGATGAGGTTTCGCAGCCGCGGATCATCCGCAGCCTGCTTTTCAAACTCGATCATCTCCTCGCGTGACAGATCGCCTTCGAGGTAACCGAGGAATTTTTCTTCGTCGTACCGCTCGTTCATGGCTTCAGGTTCTTTCCGTCCTTGCCGTCGCGTCCGCGGCCGTGTTTGTCTTGGTCGGCGGCGGACAGACACGCAGCACCTCGTGCCGCAGCGCCAGTCGCGCTCTGAAGAGCCTGCTCTTGACCGTCCCGACAGGAACGGCCAATACGTCAGCGATCTGCTGGTAATCCATCTCCTCGATATCCCGGAGCACCAGCACAGCCCGGAAATCCTCCTCGACCCTCGACAGTGCCAGATGCAAATGAGCGATCATCTCACGCTGTTGGACGGTCACATCGGGGGAAAGTTCCCGGTTATCAGACAATTCGTGCTTGAGGGCGGCAGCCTGATCGTCGTTATTCGCTGCGTGATTTCCCGTCGCGTCCAGACTGCCCGCCTGTCTGAGCTTGCGTCGGCGCAACAGCGAGATGGACAGATTCATGGCGATCCGCGTCACCCAGGTCGAAAACTCGCTCTGACCGTTGAAATCCTGAATGTGCTCGATGACCTTGAGCATGGTGTCCTGCGTGACCTCAGCCGCGTCGTCACGATTGCTGACCATGCGCAGACAGGTGTTGAAGATGCGTTTCTGGTTGAGTTCGAGCAGCCGTCCCAGCGCACTTGTGTCACCGCGCCGCACCGCTGCGAGCAGCGTGTGGGGATTTTCCGCGATGGCCGTGGTTTCCGGAGTTTCCGGTGGCGGCATGCGTTGAGATTCCAAAAATCGCGCCGGACGCGATGCCGGCGGCAGGCGTCGTGCGGGTTCAAAGCGCGGGGGTTCCTCCCTCGTCGCGGACCTTCTAACCTGTTACTATGACGGACCCTGCGCTGGGGGTCAATGGGCACGTCCTCCCCACGGGTGCAGGGATTACTCCGGCGGCCCACTACGAACCACCTATGAGCACGTCGCCCCGTCAGTCCGACCGCTACGAATCACCGCTGGCCAGCCGTAACGCATCACCGCAGATGCAGCAGGTCTGGTCACCGCAACGGAAATTTTCGACCTGGCGGCGGATCTGGCTCGCCCTGGCGGAGACTCAGCACGAGCTTGGGCTGCCCGTTACCGCCCAGCAGGTCGCGCAGATCAGGGAGCATCTGGACGACATCGACTTTACCGCCGCCGCCGCTCACGAAAAACGGCTGCGGCACGATGTGATGGCGCACGTCTATACGCTCGGCGAGGCCGCACCGCTGGCGCGACCGATCATCCACCTGGGCGCGACCAGTCAGGACATCGTGGACAATGCCGACATCATTCTGCTGCGCGATGCCTTGCAGATCGTGGCGGGCAAGCTGGCGAATGTGATCGACGCGCTGGGACGCTTCGCCGCGGAACACCGCGACCGCCCGACGCTGGGCTTCACCCATTACCAGCCCGCCCAGCCGACCACCGTGGGCAAGCGTGCTACGCTCTGGGCCTACGATCTGGCTCTGTCGCTGGAAGAAATCGAGGAGCGTCTCGCGCGGCTGCGGCTGCGCGGCATCAAGGGCACGACCGGCACACAGGCGTCGTTTCTCGAACTGTTCGCCGGCGATCACGGCAAAGTCATCGAGCTGGAACGCCGCGTCGTCAAAAAGCTCGGCTTCGACTCGGCCTATGAAGTCACCGGCCAGACCTACCCGCGCCTCGTCGATGCACAGATCATCAGCGCGCTGGCGGGGACCGCGGCTGCAGTGACGAAGATGTGCAACGACCTCCGTCTGCTGGCTAACCGCAAGGAAATCGAGGAACCCTTCGAGGAAGAACAGATCGGCTCCTCCGCGATGGCGTACAAACGAAACCCGATGCGCTGCGAGCGGGCGACCGGCCTGGCGCGCTTCGTCATCGCACTGGCGGACAGCCCATACATCACCGCAGCGACGCAATGGCTCGAACGCACGCTCGACGACTCCGCCAATCGTCGGCTGGCGATCCCCGAACCGTTCCTGGCGATTGACGGATGCCTCGACCTGGCGATCAACATCACCGAGGGGCTGGTCGTCTATCCGGCGATGATCCGGCGCAATCTCATGGCTGAGCTTCCCTTTATGGCCACGGAAAATCTGCTGATGGCCGCCGTGAAACGCGGCGCGGATCGGCAGGAGGCGCACGAAGTGATCCGCAAGCACAGCCAGGCCGCCGCAGCACAGGTCAAGAGTCAAGGCGCGGACAACGACCTGCTCTCCCGTCTGCGCGATGAGCCTGCCTTCCGGGGAATTGATCTGGACTTCGTGATGGATCCCGCGCAATTTGTCGGCCGGGCACCGCAGCAGGTGGATGAGTTCATCAAAAACGTCATCGAACCGATCCGCCAGCGATACCGCGCATCGCTGGGCTACCGCCCGCAGTTGAAGGTCTGATCCTCTGCATGACTGTGCCGCTCAAAATCACCGACCTTGGGCGCATGGCTTACGCGCCGGCGCTCGATCTTCAACGGAAAACGCTCGAAGGCGTCCTTGCGGGTGAACCCAACACCCTCCTGATCGTCGAGCATGACCCGGTCATCACCGTCAGTCAGCGGCGCGAGTCGGCTCAACATCTGCTCGCCTCGTCGGAGCGGCTCGCTTCACTGGGCATCGAGGTCCAACCGACCGACCGCGGCGGAGACATCACGTATCACGGCCCCGGACAACTTGTCGCCTACCCGATCATCCGGCTCGATGACTTCGGCCTCTCACTCTCTCGTTACATGCGCCTGCTCGAACAGGTCGTGATGGAAACCATCGCGCGATTCGGCATCGACAGCCACACCGTCAGCGGCGCCACCGGAGTCTGGGTGAGTCAACCCAACCGGACGCAGGCGGCGAAAATCTGCGCCATGGGTGTGCGCATCCGCAAGGGGGTGACCATGCACGGACTGGCCCTCAACATCACCACCGACCTTTCGCATTTCGACACGATCGTGCCCTGCGGGCTGGCCGGCAGCTCCGTTACGAGTTTGCAGCGATTACTCGGACAGCGGACGCCGACAGCGGATGAAGTGAAAAACGCCTTGTCCCTGGTGATGCAGTCGCATCTTTCCAAGCTGCTGCTCACGGCGCACCGGCAGGCACCATGAAGCTCGGCTGTTCCCGCTTTGACCCGTCGGGGGAAGTCTCCACGACCGTGTAGCCGTTGAAAAGATTGACGGGATAGGTTTTCTGGAGATATTCGATGCGCGGCCCGTAAACGCGCTGTTTGAACTTTGACGGACCTCGCGAGGTCGGCTGCACGACTTCAACCTCCGTGAAATCCGCATCGTTAAAGATGCCGACGGTCACAAGCGAGAGGAAGTTGCCGTGATAGAAGAAAGCCTGATCGCCTTTGGCGCGAAGCTCAGCGGCATATCGTTCCGCAGCTTTGCGGAAGTCCTTGCCGTAGGCTTCGTCAAAGGCCGCGACCTGAAGGGTGTAAAGCCCCTTGCCCGCGAATTGCCGCAGATCCATTGATCCCGTACCGCCGCGAGCCGACTCGCTCAGGGGCACCAGCTCGACCGATTCGTACGGCCGTGTGCCGTCAAGGACGAGCATCCGAGTCTGTCTGAGGTCGCTGCGGGCGGCTTCGTCGGAAGCGTCGAAGTAGTGTCCGCGCATCACGCTGGTCTTGTTGTCGATTTGCCGAATCCAGACATCGGGCAGGGAAAGATCATGTCTGAGCCGCTTGACGAGTTGCGCCGCGCGGGTGTCCTGTTTGCTGCCGTCGAAAGTCTCGAGCAGGATCGCCCATCCTTCGGTGAAGCTGGCCGGACCGTACGGCGATTGCGTCGCTGGCGTTGCCCTGCTCTTGTCAGCCAGAGCGCGGTACCTGTCCCACGAATCACTGACCACCCGCGTTTCACAGGCTGTCAACGTGAAAAACAGGAGCACGAGAATGGCGGAGAGAGCCTTCATGGGTGAGGCAAAGCGTGGTGGGACGCCACGGATGCGGCGAGGGAATCATTGTAGTCGCACCGTGCCGCACCATCCGGGTTGAGCAAACCAGGTCGGGCAGCGGCAGCTTACGCCAGCCGGGGACCGGCGAAGTGCCGGTAACCGCGCAGGTCTTTTTTCCCTGCCGGTTTCGACCAACTGACCAGGCCTGACTCGTGCAGCATCTGGTTTTTGGCGACACAGGCGACAAAAGCCGCCTCGATGCCCGGCAGCGTGGTCAGTTTGCCGTCGTGATAATCCACGACGCGCCGCGCTGCTGCGGGGGTGTCGTGGATCACCGTCGCTTCGGACGCACCGTTCACCGCTGCCAGCGGAGCACGCGCCGATTCAAGCGTCGCGATCATCGTGTCCGGGTCACTCAACCCGCGCACCGCTTTGGCGAGTCGATGCAGGGCCGGCACGCGCCCGTCACCCTGGCGCACGATCACCTCGCGGCCTTTGGAAGTCTCGCACGCGATCTGCTCCACGGTGCGGACGATCTTTCCGCTCGTGCCGTGGAACACGATCTCCGGGTTGATCCCCTGCTCGCAGGCATGGGTGAACAGCACCAGCAAGGTCGGATTTCCCGGCAAGTCGAGCGTGATTTTCATGCTGATGGTGTCGAAGTTTTCGATCGGATTAGTGCGGTAAAGCTCCGCCTCGACCGCGATGGGAACCGCGGAAGTCTCGAGCGTCGGCCCCATGAGAAACAGCGGGATGTTGATGTAGTGCGCCAGCGCGTTGTTGGCGGGACTGTCCATGACCCAAGCGCCGCGGCGTTTGAACTTCCCCGCCCAGTCGGCACGCCTGAAGTAAACATCGTGACGCGGCCAGCAGGCATGCACGGTCGCGTGAGTGATCCGGCCAAACTCCCCCGCCAAGATGCGCCGCTTCAGGGGTACGGTCGTCGGTTCGTAAACGTCCTGGTAACCGATCCCCACGGGCTTACCGGCGCGGTCCCGTGCTGCGATCATCGCGTCCGCGTCGTCGATGCTGCCTGCGACCGGCTTTTCGCACATGACCGCTTTGCCCGCAGCCAGTGCCTTTTCCGTGAACGGCCGGTGCAGGTCGATCGGCAGCGGAATCCACACCGCCTCGATCTCCGGGATCGCCAACACGTCCTCAAACCGCTCAAACACCTTCACGCCCGCGCCGCGCAATGTCGCGATCACTTCGGCGTGCAGCTTGTGATCCGGCTCGGCGACCGCTGCATATTTCACTCCCGGTGAGCCGGCGGGTGCGGAACCGCTCCGGCTGATGTCCAGCAGCATGTCGCTGATGCCGCGGGCGTAACCGCCCAGACCCACCGAACCAAACACCACGGGTTTCGTCGCCGCCTGCGTTGTCATCGTCAATCCTGTCAGAAATACGAGGTTGGGCACAATAACGGCCATGAACGGCCGGGGCAACAGGTTTGCTTTCAGGGCGGCGATAATCTATCCTTATATCCGGATGGAGCGATGATTAAATCAGACCCCCAACCCCAGACGATCGTGGGCTGGATGGACAGCCTCGCCGATCCGACACGGCTGCGCGTGCTCCGACTGCTGGAGCGGCAGGAGCTGGGTGTCGTCGAACTCTGCAAGGCACTCCAGATGCCCCAGTCAACCGTCAGCCGCCATCTCAAACTGCTTTCCAGTCAGGGCTGGCTCGCCAACCGGCGCGACGGCACCGCCAATTTTTATCGCATGACGCTTGATGAGCTTGAACCGGCAGCAAGAAAACTCTGGCTGCTGGCGCGTGAGCAGACCGCCGCCTGGCCGGCCGTCGAACAGGACCGCCGTCGCATGGAGCAGGTGCTCCGCGCCCGGCATGATGATGCGCAGGCTTTTTTCGCCGGTGCTGCTTCCGAGTGGGAGGCGATGCGCGGCTCGCTCTACGGTCGCTCGTTCAATCAGGCGGCTCTGCTGGGCCTGCTCTCCGAGGAATGGGTCGTCGCCGACCTGGGTTGCGGCACCGGCGCGCTGTCTGTCGAGCTGGCTCCGTATGTCCGGAGCGTCATCGGCGTCGATCAATCCGCCGCGATGCTCAAGGCCGCCCGTCGTCGCGCCGAATCGCTGAAAAACGTGGACCTGCGTCGCGGCGACCTCGAAGCGTTACCCGTCGATTCGGAAACCTGTGACGCAGCACTGATGGTGCTGGTGCTGACCTACGTCGCCGACCCGCAGCGTGTGCTCGCCGAAGCGGCGCGAATCCTCAAACCTGCCGGAAAGCTGATCCTCGTGGACCTGCTGCGGCATGACCGCGATGACTTTCGCCGCCAGATGGGGCAGCGTCATCCGGGCTTTGATCCCGCAGCGTTGCAACGTCTGCTCGAGGGCGTGGGCATGACCGCGCTCCAGCACCGCCCTCTGCCTCCCGAAACGGATGCCAGAGGCCCTGCACTATTCCTCACCGTCGCCCGCAAGAGCGCCGATAACCCTGTTCACCCTTAATTTCTTTTACTGGAGTCTCGTCGATGACCGCCACCACCACCCGCGCCCCGAAGATCAAGCAGTCCCGGCCCGCCGCCTCCGCCCTCGAATACAAAGTCGCCGACCTGTCGCTGGCTGACTGGGGCCGCAAGGAGATCGAGCTGGCGGAAAAAGAGATGCCCGGCCTGATGAGTGTCCGCCGCGAGTACGCCAAAGCGCAGCCGCTCAAGGGACAGCGCATCACCGGCTCGCTGCACATGACGATCCAGACAGCCGTGCTGATCGAAACGCTCGTCGAGCTGGGCGCGGAAGTCCGCTGGTGCTCGTGCAACATTTTCAGCACGCAGGACCATGCGGCAGCGGCGATCGCCGTCGGACCGCGAGGCACGGTGCAAAAGCCCGCGGGGGTCGCGGTCTTTGCCTGGAAAGGCGAGACGCTCGACGAGTATTGGTGGTGTACGGAACGCGCCCTCGATTTCGGTGACAACAACGGCCCCACCCAGATCGTCGATGACGGCGGCGATGCGACGCTGCTGATCCACAAAGGCGTCGAGTATGAAAAGGCCGGCAAAGTCCCCGCCATCAACTCCACCGAAAACGAGGAGTTTCAGATCATCCTCAAGCTGCTGACCAAAACACTCAAGGAAACGCCTAAACGCTGGACAAAAGTCGCCGCCGATTGCAAAGGTGTCAGCGAAGAAACGACCACCGGCGTCCACCGGCTCTACGAGATGCAGAAGAAAGGCACGTTGCTCTTTCCGGCCATCAACGTCAACGACAGCGTGACCAAGAGTAAGTTCGACAACCTCTACGGCTGCCGTCACTCGCTCGTGGACGGCCTGATGCGCGCCACCGACGTGATGCTCGCCGGCAAGGTCGCCGTCGTCTGCGGCTACGGCGACGTGGGCAAGGGCTGCTGCCAGAGCCTCAAGGGGCAGGGCTGCCGCGTGATCGTCACCGAGATCGACCCCATCTGTGCGCTTCAGGCGGCGATGGAGGGCTACGAAGTGCTCACCGTCGAGGAGACGCTCCCTTACGCTGACATCTTCATCACCACCACCGGCAACCTCAACATCATCACCACCGCGCACATGTCCAGAATGAAGGATTGCGCGATCGTCGGAAACATCGGCCACTTCGATAACGAGATCGACATGGCCGGCCTCAAGAAAGTCAAAGGCATCAAACGCATCAACATCAAGCCGCAGTACGACAAGTGGGTCTTCCCCGCCACCCCCGGCCGGGAAGCTCACTCCGTGCTGATCCTCGCCGAGGGGCGTCTGCTCAATCTCGGCTGCGCCACCGGCCATCCGAGCTTTGTCATGAGCAACAGCTTCACCAACCAGACGCTCGCCCAGATCGAGCTGGCGGTGAATCGCAGCAAGTACGAAAAGCAGGTTTACGTGCTGCCCAAGCACCTTGATGAAAAAGTCGCGCGGCTGCATCTGGAGCAGATCGGCGTCAAACTCACCAAGCTCACCAGGGAACAGGCTGAATACATCGGCGTGCCGATCGAAGGCCCTTACAAGCCCGACTCGTATCGCTATTGAGTACCGACCGCAGCTTCTGCGGCGATACCTGTTTAGCAGCCGGCGGCTTCAACCCCGCCGCGCTGCATCGCGGTTAATCGTCGAGGCCTTTGCCTTCGAGGATGCGCAGGATGTGTTTTTCAATCCGTGACGCTCGCGTCTTGGATTGCTTGGCTGCGGAAATGTAGAGGATGTACGCGCGTTGTCGGCCGGGTGTCAACGAGGTAAACGCGGTTTCCAACTCGACGTTTTCATCAAACCGGGCCTGAAGCTCCGCGGGAATATCAAACTCCTTCTTGAACTCCACCTTCAAGCCCGCCCGTTCTGCGGCGATGGCCTGCTCAAGCAGTTCCTTGAGGACGGGGCGGAGCCGGGTGATCTCTTCGACGCTGGTGAATTTCGCCATGCGAGCGGATTGCGTGTTGGCACCGGGCGCGACGAGGATGCCGCGAGTGTCCTTGAGCAGGACTCCCTTGAGGAAGCTCATCGCGCAGTTGTTCTTACCGCAGCCGATGAGAACGATGTTCTGGCCCTGGTCGGTGTAGCAGGGAGTGCGCCACTTGATGTCTTCGGTCAGTCCGCTCTCAAGCGCGATCCGGCGCAGAGCTGTCAGCTCCGCCTGCCACTGTTTGTTTTTGCGGATGTAGCCGTCCACCTTGGGGGTTGTGTTGTTCATGGTTGGCATCTCCGAATGGCGCGAGCATCTGCCGCACAGCCGCGAGTGAGCGGCTCAGAGACGACTCACCGAGCCGTCTGGGACTCCGACTTCAAAAGCAGTCGCCGGACATTCGGACCTTGCCACATCCAGAATCCCGTCAGGAGCAGCAGCGGCACAAAGACAAACCGAAACATGAAACGGTACTGCTCGGTTTCCGCCGGCGGGCCGTAAATAAATCCGACCAGCGGCAGGCCGGAAAGAATGTGAACCCAACGAATGATCGAGCGTTTGGCGCCATTGGACATGATGACACCCCCGGAATGGTTATTTGCAAAACACCACAAACCTCGACACATGACGACTTGCCGTATCATGATGCCAAGTCTTTTCCTGAAAACAAAACCTGTAATCTTCACCCATGACCCGCCCGCTCATTGGTATCACCAGCGACAACAAGGAAAACCGCATCGAGTCGGGTCACTATGAGTCAGCCGTCGCCTATAGCCGCGCGATCACCCTGGCCGGCGGCCTGCCGCTGATCCTCCCGCAGGAAGTGACGCTCATCGGTGATTACCTCCGCCTCTGCGCGGGCTTCCTCCTCACCGGCGGAGCCGATGCACGTATGGAACGGTTCGGCCAGCGCATGCACCCGAAGGCTAAACCCGTCGCGTCACAACGACAGCTCTTTGAGCTGGCGCTTCTCGATGAGCTAGCGAAAAATCGTCGCATCCCCGCCCTGGGCATCTGCCTGGGTATGCAGTTCATGTCCCTCCACGCGGGGGGACAGTTGAATCAACAACTGGCTGACACGCTCGGCGAACAGGCGCTGGCTCATCAGCAGAACAACCGTCACCCGGTGAAAGTCGAAGCAGCGGACTGCGTGCTGGCTGCCGTCGCGCAGGAGGCGGGCGATCCGACCGTGGTTTCCTGGCATCGTCAGGCAGTCGAGGCGAGCGGCTCGCTGCGCATCATCGCCCATGCGCCTGATGGCGTGATCGAAGCGGTGGATGATCCCACGCGGCTGTTCTACGTCGGCGTGCAATGGCACCCGGAGCGCGGCGGAGACGGACCGTTTAACAGCTCTCTGCTGGCGCGATTTGTCGATACCTGCCGAAAAACGCAATAGCACCTGCTGCACGCACCCTCACAGGCAGAGGGCGTGACGCTTACTCCGCTGTGTCGGCGGTTTTCGCTTCGGCTTGATCCGAGGTCGCTTTATTCGGTCGAGGCTTCCAGAGGCTGACCATCATCATCAGCACCCCGACGACCAGTGCCACATCCGCGATGTTGAAGATCCACGGGTAAAGCTCGTGGTTGCCCCCGCCGGGACCCGGCCAGGCCCAGCCGAAGGGCAGGTTCACACCCGGAAACAGGTGCAGCATGTCGCGCACCTGAGAGTAGATGGCCCGGTCATAGAGATTACCCAGCGCGCCGGCGAGGATCAGCGCCAGCGACACATGCAGCCACCGCTGCTGCGCGAAGCTGCGCGCAAAGATCACCACGATCACGACAATCGCAATCAAGCTCATGGTGATGAAAAAGAACCGCTGCCCCTTGCCCATGCCGAACACCGCACCGTCATTGGTCGTCAGGTGCAGATTGAGCAGGTAAGGCACCACGATCACGGGTTCATGGTCGATGGGTTGGATCTGCGCCGGGTCGATGATGACGGGCTGCGGGGCGACATTGGCGAACGCCCACGCTTTGAGCCACAGGTCCGCGCCGAGAACCACAGCCGCGAGGATGCAAAACAGCGCGACGGCAGGCGGATGTCGATAAGCAAGCAACGGAGCATCGTCGGACATGCGAGGATTCTAGCGAGGATCAAAAAAATCGTGTCATCCGCGCGCATCGGCGTCGATGACGACGGGAAATCGAGTCACCTGCTCCGCCGGATACGACGCCCGGCCCGGAGCGGGACACGGCCTGTGGAGATCGTTCTGACGCGGCTGGTCTTGACCGGAGATTTTGTGACCAGCAGCACCACCGCATGACAGGCGATGGCCCGTCCCTCGCCGATCGCATCCACGTTTTCGTGCGTCTTGCCTTTGATGTTCACCCGCGCCGGTTCGCAGCCCAGCAGTTGGGCGATGTTGTCCTTGATGGCTGCCTTATGCGGGCTGAGTTTCGGCCGTTGGAGAATGACGGTGATGTCGAGGTTGCCGACGGTGTACCCAGCCGTGCGCATGCGCCGGGTCGCTTCCTCGACAAACACACGGGAATCGGCCCCCTTCCACTTCGGATCGTTGTCGGGAAAGAGCTGTCCGATGTCATCCTGCCCCAGCGCGCCGAGCAGTGCATCGGTCAGAGCGTGATAAACGACATCTCCATCGGAATGCGCAGCGCAGCCGCGGTCGTGCTGAAAATCAACCCCGCCGACGATGAGCTTCAATCCCGGCTCAAGTCGGTGCAGATCAAATCCGTGGCCTATGCGGGGCAGAACCATGACTATTTCAATCCGTACTCTTTGAGTTTCCGATACAGCGTCCGCTCGCCGATACCGAGCATTTTCGCTGCGGCTTCACGATTGCCCTTGTTGACGCGCAGGGCGTCGCGGATCGCCTGTTTTTCCAGTTGATCGAGGCTCATGGGCGGGCCGCCGACGCTGATCTCTCCGGCGCCATCGGCACCGCGAATCTCCGGCGGCAGGTGACGCAATTCCAGCCGTTCGCCATCGGCGATGGCGATCATATTCTGAAGCACGTTGATGAGCTGCCGCACATTTCCCGGCCAGTCAAAGCTCATCAGCGCGGTCTGCGTCTCTTCCGTCAGGTCGATGGCGGGCCGGTCGAACTGCGCCGCGAACTTATGCACGAAGTGCCGCGCCAGCACCGGGATGTCCTCACGCCGTTCACGCAGCGCGGGCAGGTGGAGGTTCACACCCTTGATGCGGAAATAGAGGTCCTCGCGGAACTGGTGTTGTTTGACCATCTCATCGAGGTTGCGATTGGTCGCCGACAGCAGCCGCACATCGACGTGTCGCGGCTCATTCGAGCCGAGGCGGACGACTTCGCCGCTTTCGAGGACGCGCAGGAGCTTGGCCTGCATGAGCGGGGGCATGTCGCCGACCTCATCGAGGAAAAGCGTGCCGCCGTTGGCGTACTCAAACCGTCCCTGCCGGTCGCGGTCAGCGCCGGTGAATGCGCCTTTGACGTGTCCGAAAAGCTCGTCCTCAAGGATCGACTCGGACAGGCCGGCACAGTTGATCGCGACGAAGTGATGCCGGGCACGCTTGGAGTTGTTATGGATCGCCTGGGCGACGAGTTCCTTACCCGTTCCCGACTCGCCGGTGATGAGCACCGGGATGGTTGATGGGGCGATTTGCCGCATCGTCGTGATGAGGCGGCGGATCGCGGGCGAGGAGCCGATGATGCCCTCGAATCCATACGTCTCATCGATCCGCTCTCGCAGGTGCGTGTTCTGCGCCCGGAGCATGACCGCCTGGATCGCGTGCTGGGTCAGCGTGCGAAAGACATCGAGATCGAGCGGTTTTTCGATGAAGTCGTAGGCTCCCTGCTTGAGCGCAGCCTTGCAGGTGGACACGCCGCCGTGTGCGGTGACGAGGATGGTCTCCGCGCCGGCCTGCGACTGCCGCGCCGTCGCCAGCACCTGCAGGCCGTCCTCCTCACCCTCCATGCGCAGGTCGGTGACGATCAGATCGAACTGGCCGTGCCTCAATTCCTCCTGAGCGGCTGTGAGGCTGTGGACGATTGTGCAGACGTGGCCCTGACGGCGCAGCACCTCGGCCATCACTTCGGCGTGATCGACCTCATCATCCACGACGAGGATCTGCGCAGTCGGTGTATCGGTGGCTTCAGACATATCGGATGGGAATGATGGATGAGCATGCGGATTCGGTCAAGGCGGCTATCTCCGGGGTCCGTACCTATAATGCCCCCATGAGTTCAACCCGCCCTGATGCGTTTACCTCCTCCCCGCCCGCGGTCGTCACCCGGCGCATCGGCTGCGTGAGTTATCTCAACGCCAAACCGCTCATCGAAGGCGTGGAAAAAGACCCCGGCATTCCCGGCGCGCTGGTAAAGCTCGACATACCCAGCCGCCTGCTGGATGACCTGCTGGCCGGCGAGGTGGACATCGCGCTTTGTCCGGTCATCGACTACTTCCGCAGCACCACGCCGCTGGAAATCGTGCCCGTCGGCGGGATCGGCTGCGACGGGCCGACCCTGACGGTTCGCCTTTTCAGTCGCGTGCCGATTGATCGAATCACCGCCATTTACGCTGACACCGACAGCCACACCAGCGTCGCGCTGCTGCGCGTGCTGCTGCACCAACGGGACGGCCTGACGCCGACGCTCATCGACTACCACGCCCGCGAGCGCGTGGCGGGACACAAGCTCGTCACCGCACCCGAGGCGATGCTGCTCATCGGCGACAAGGTGGTGGCGGACTGCCCCAGCGAGGACGAGTACCCGCATCAGCTCGATCTGGGGCAGGCGTGGCGCGAGCTTACCGGTCTGCCTTTCGTCTTTGCCGTCTGGCTGGCGCGACGCGGGGCAAAGCTCGGCGACCTGCCTCAACAACTCGACCAGCAACGGATCCGCAATGCGGCGCGGATCGATCAGATCGTCGATCGCCACGCAGCGGCGCACCACTGGCCGCGCGAGCTAGCGACCCGCTATCTGGGCGAGTTGCTGCGCTACGCCATCGGACCGCGCGAATGTCAGGCCATCGAACGCTTCGGCGAACTGGCGGCCCGGTGCGGCGTCATCCCCGCCAATCGTCCGCTCGTTCTCCACTCCGACGGTTGAGGTGGCCCGAAGCGATGCGGCGTCTCTTTCCGCTCAACTCCGTCGGCTCTGCCGAACCTACCCGTGGCGCGACGAATCTCCCAACCTTACCACTGCCAACCACTGGCCGACCTGGCGCGGCAGCTTCTCTTTGCGCCGCCCGACAAACGCATCGAACAGGTTCGCCGTGCTGAGAAACTGCACGATCAGCTCGATACGTCCGTGGCTTATCCGTTTGAGTTCATCAGCTACCGCATCACCGGATATCGCAGCGAAACCGAGAGCGACTCGCTGCTGGTGGGTGAAGCGATCCTCCCCGACCTGCGTCTGCTCATCGATTCGCTGAGCCGGGCGACGGACATTCCCATCCAGGGAAACGAAGCCTTCGAGGAACCCAAAGAACTGGCGGCTCGCGCACGGGTGAGCGAAAAAACCGTGTCGCGCTGGCGTCAGGCCGGCCTGCGCTGGCGCTGGGTGATCGATCAGAAATCCGGCCAGCGACGGCTGATGATTCCGCGTGAGGCGGCGGATCGGTTCCTCGCCGAAAATCAGGTCAAAGTCGCGCGGGCGGCGCAGTATTCCTACCTCTCCGACGACGACAAAGTCCGGCTGCTGGCTCGCGCCCGGCGGATCGCCGAGGCCGGTGACTTCACGCTCAACCGCGTCGCCACTCATCTGGCCAGACGCAGCGGCCGCGCCATCGAGACCATCCGCGCCCTGCTCGAAAAGCATGATCGGGAAAACCCGCGGAACGCTATTTTCATCAACCGCACCGGTCCGCTGACCACCAAGCAGAAGCGTCTGATCGCACGGGCGCATCGCATGGGCGTGCGCAACCGCCTGATCGCTGCCCGCTTCAAGCGAACCCGCGCGACGATCCACCGCGTGATCCAGGAACGCCGCGCCGCCGCCATCCGACGCATTGAGATCAACTACGTCATGTCGCCGACCTTTTCCCGCGATGATGCGGATCAGGTCATTCTCCACGCGCCCGAACCTCGTGAAGGCAAGCAGAAGTCCGACGCGAAGATGCCGACCGATGACCTGCCCGAATCACTCCGACCGCTTTTCGACGAACCCGAATGGTCCGCTGATCGGCAGCGGCGTTCACTGGTGCGCTACAACTATCTCAAGTTCAAGGCTCATCAACTGCGCCTCGCGCTTGATCGGCATGAGCCGCGCGTCGCTGCGATGGACCAGATCGACGCAGCCCTGACGCAGGCGCGCCTGATCCGTGACGGACTGGTTTTATCGAGTCAGCGTCTGGTGCTGTCGGTGATCCGGCGGCATCTGCTCGGACAGGCTGACCGCTCCACCAATGCTGTCATGGAACTTCTCGAAATGAGTCAGGATGTCCTGCGCACGGCGATCGACGACTTCGACGTGTCACGCAGGCAGACCTTCGACGCCCATGTGACCTGGCATCTCATGCGTCACTTCGCCACGCAGCAAGGCAGCCGCAAAGCGCATCGGCGTGTCGGTGCGGAGGAAGTGCTGCGGAAAATCCGCGCGGGTGATGTTCTCTCGGACCTGCAACCGCTCGAAGCAGCCGCCGAACGCGACGCGAAGGATGATCTGCGCTAAACCCCTACGGGTGAGCCGATCTGCTTGTGGGTCATGACATAGATGTAGCCGATCACCACAGCCGTCAGTCCCAGCGTGATGCCGACGCGCGATTGGAGTATTTGCGCGGTGATCGTCGGGAGCTTTCCCGCGTGTCCGCGATAAATCCAGAGCACGAGCACGCCGGTGCCGATCGCCAGCGGGTCGAGCACCAGAAACGACACCGACACCCAGCGATCCGGCCAGGGCAGCACCCACAGCAGGGCCGCCACCGTCACCGCCAGCACGCCGCCCCACGCGCTGCCCAGCGCCAGCCACGGCGCCCAGCCGAAAAACCGCTCGCCCGCCTGCGGCATGCGCCACATATAGACAATCACACCCAGGACGATCAGCGCGGAAAGAATGAGTTGGACAGCCAGTTGAATCGTCATGTTTGAAGCCGCCGGTGACGCCGCTACTGTCCGCGATACTCCGCCATCGATGTGCAGGTTTCATGCACCCGGACGATCGACAGCAGAGGCAACGTCGGCTTCAATCGGTCGTACACCCACCTGGCGAGCACCTCCGCGGTAGGGTTGGCAAGCCCCTCGATCTCATTGAGCACGTAATGATCGAGCTGCTGCTGAATCGGCGCGATAGCCGCCTTGATCTCGCCGAAGTCCTGGAGATAGCCCTTCTCCGGAGACACTTCGCCCTCGATCACCACGTCGATGTGAAACGAGTGGCCGTGCATCCGTCGGCACTTGTGGCCTTGGGGAAAAGTCGGCAGCCAGTGTGCCGCCTCGAAGTCAAACGTCTTGGATAGTGCAATGCGCATGTCTCTTGAGTTTACACGCCTCTGGTCATCGGATCCCAGATGAGCTTGTGCAACTGCGTCTGCAAGCGAACGGGCAGGCCGTCCGCCAGCACCCATTCCGCCAACTCGCGCAGCGACAGGCCATCGACTCCCGCGATCTCCAGCCCCGGCTTCATCGGCGCAGCCGCACTCATCAGGACGGCATGGACGCGCTCCGATAATTGGTATTTGGCGATGACCTGGCGTGCCCACTGGTAATCCTCGCGCGAGCAGAGGACAAACTTCACCTCGTCACGATGCGTGAGGTGATCGATGTTGGACCAGAGGTTCCGCTGCGCCTCGCCGCTGCCAGGCGTTTTGAGATCCATGATGCGAATCACGCGCGGATCGCAGCGTGAAATGTCGCTGGCACCGCTGGTCTCGATCAGCACGGTAAAGCCCTCGTCGGCCAGTCGTCGCATCAGCTCGTGAACATTCGGCTGGAGGAGCGGCTCACCGCCGGTGATTTCCACCAACCGGCCGTTCCCCGCCATGCGGCGCACTTGCGCCAGCACCTCGTCGATTTCGTATCGCCTGCCTTCGTGAAAGGCATACTCGGTATCGCAATAGTGACAGCGCAGGTGGCAGCCGGTGAGCCGTACAAAGACGCAGGGCAACCCCGCCCAGGTGCTTTCACCCTGGATCGAATGGAAAATCTCGTTAATCAACAAGGTAGCCACAGCGTTGATTTTAGCCGCTGTCCTCGTTTGCGAGCCGGGGCCGTGAATAGCGCGACTCATTTCACGCGGCTCGCTTTACGCCTTCACCCGCTCGCCGCGAAACCTCACTCCGGCGCCTCCACCTTTTCTAATAACTCCCGAACTGTTTTTTTCAGCACCGGATGGACCGCATCAGGCGCGACATCCGCGAGCGGTCGGAGCACGAACCAGCGTTCGTGCATCGCGGGATGAGGGACGCGCAGGTCACCCGTGTCGATCACCCGATCGTCGTAGAGCAGCACATCCATATCCAGCGTGCGCGGCCCCCATTTAATGCGGTGTCCCGGCGGCTGCCGACCTGTCTGACGCTCGATTTCCAGCAGTTTCGTCAACAAATCATGCGGATCCAGCGCGGTCTCCAGCAAGGCGGCAGCATTGAGAAACTCGCCTTGGGGCACATGACTTACGGGTGCGGTTGCGTAAACCCTGCTGAAGGCGAGAAGCTCCGTCCGCGGCAGTCGAGCCAGCCCTTGCCGTGCGATCTCGATGTGCGCAGCACGGTCGCCGACGTTGCTGCCGATACCGATCATCGCGTGGGCCATGCGACGATTGTGGCGGGTGTCGGGGCTGCGAGCAAACATCGCGGTACGAATCTTCGCCTTCTTCCGCTAGAATCTCGACACCACTCGATTCAGGAGATGCTCTCATGCGGATTCCGGCCACCATCGCTTTGGTATTGACGATCGCGTTCACAACGGCCGCTCAGGCGGCTCTGCCCGTTTATCTCTGGTACGAACCGGAATGGTTTGAAGGCGTTTCCGGCAACTTTGGTTACTGGTCGGGATTCGACTCCTCGAAGCCCAAGGGTTCGTGGGGCATCGCCGGGCCGGGCATCGCGGCGGAGTTTTCGCAAGGCGGCGAGAGCGAATGGAACTCGATGGGTGTGCCTGCTGCGGAGACCTCCGCCACCGCGCAGCGCAATATCACCATTCCGCGTGCGGGTAAGTACCGCGTATGGGTTCGCTATTACGACCACCGCGACTTGACCGAGCCGTTCACGATCCGTGTCGAGCAGAGCGGCAAGACGGTTGCCGGTGAGCTGGGCGTCAAGCCGATTGTTCCGCGGAACGACGAGTATCAGCTGTATTGGGGATTTTCGTTCGGCTGGGGATCGGTGGACGGCCAACTCGATGCCGGTCCTGCGACGCTGAAAGTCGTGGTGGACAAGGCTGGACAGGCGTTTCGTCAGGTTGACGCGGTGTTGATTACCGACGATCTCGACTACGTTCCGCAGGTGCGTGAGAAGCCGCCTTTCAATTACTTCAGCGCGTACCGCATTCATCCCGGCGACGGGAAAGCGTGGCGCGGGCAGATGAGCAAGGCGGGCGACTCGTGGAAGCGTCCCGCCCTCGGCGGCCGTGATTTCTCGATGTGGGTCACCGGCGCATCGGACGCCAAGGCTTCGCCGAATCTCGCTCAGCAGAGCCTGCTCGACTACTACTACGACGCGGCGATTCCCAGAGACCTGACCGCACTATTTCCCAAGCAGTTCCCCGACAAGCAGAAGACTCCGCTGGTGAACTGGCCGGGATATTTCCCTGGTCTGTATCTGGGTGTGACTCCCGACCTCTCGCCCGGCTCACCGATCCGCACGTTCCTGGAAAGGACCAAAGCTCCTTTCTACATCATGACCAACTACGCGAATCCTCAATACACGGACCAGACCGGACCGGCGACTTATCAGGCTCTCACCGGGGTGTTCAAGGATCAGTTCCTCGGCTACATCCACGGTGAGGCGACAGGCACGCTGACGGTGTATCCGTCGGGGATTTCACTGCAGGGCAAGACGCGGAAGCAATTCATTGATGCCTTCATCGCCGACCTGAAAAAGCAGCAGGAGGCGGAGTGGAGCAAGTTTTACAAGACGCCGGTTCCGGTGGATCACTGGGACAAGGGCATCGCCTGCATGTCCTGCGACACCATCGCCCTGGCGCACGCGATGCTGGAAAGCGGCCGGCAGATCTGCGCGTATGAGATAGATGGAACCAACGACAACGCCAACCAGCGCGTCGCCTTCATGCGCGGGGCGGCGCGACAGTACGGCAAGAACTGGATCAACTACGCCAGCGGAAACTTTGGCGATTCGTGCAACTATTTCTCGCAGAACCCCGCCGTGCCGCGCGGGGCACCGTCATGGTTTCACTCGCGGTACGCCATCACCGACGGCGTGGACATCGGCTGGTATCGCAAACTTTATTACCTCAACTTCATGGGCGGCGCCTCGGCGATCTACTGGGAGCAGGGCTTGCACAACCAGTGGATCAAGCCGGGACCGGGCGAGCATCCGGTTCAGCTTTCGCCCCTCGGTCGGGCGACAGAGGATTTTCAGGATTTCGTCACGCGAGTCGGTGACCGCGGCGAGCCTTACACGCCGGTGGCAGTGCTGCTCTCCTACGGCCACGGCTATGAGCGCGTGAGCAACACCTGCAAAGCCTTCGATGTTTACACCCAAGGCACCAACGACCTGGAGCTGCGCGAACTCTTCAGCGTGCTCTGGTTCCCCGCACCGATCCGCGCCAGCGCACCGATCACGCCGGAAAAGCAAAGCCTCCAGCCAAGCGTGTTCGGCGACATCTTCGACATCCTCGTCGATCGGCCGAACCGCCTGGATGCGCTCAAGAACTACCCGATCGTCATCGCTGCGGGTGACGCAGACCTGACCGGCGCGACGGGTAAAGCGGTGCTCGACCATGTAAAAAACGGCGCAACGCTGGTGGTCAACGCCTCTACGCTGCGACGTGATGCCAACGGCAAGGTCAAGATGGATGACTACGGCCTGACGCTGCTCGGCAGCCGTGCGACCTTCACCGCCTGGTCCCCCGATGGGAAGGAATCCCTCGAAGCCACTCCCTTTGAAGTGGAAAACGTGGAACTCCACGGCGCCAAGCCGATCATCTGGGCCGACGCCCAGACACCCATCGCGGTGCGTCAAAAGGTCGGAAAGGGCGCGATCATCGTCACGCTCGTGCCGCACATGATCGGCATGGACGAGCGGGCCCATCCCGCGCTGCCCTACCTGATGCGCACCCTCACCAGCGGGCTGATGCCTGTCGAGGTGCTGACGCCCGACGGCGATCCCTCCGATGGCCGCGTCATGTTCAGCATCAACCGCACCAAGAGCGGCTACCTCGTCTCGCTTTACAACAACGAGGGCATCGACAAGACGCAGAACGGCATCGCCCGTGTGGACCGCACAAAGGTGGCGAACGTCCTCATCCGCACACGCGAAGATGTCAAGACGGCGAAGGAACATACTCAGCCGGACGACCTGACATTGGAGAAGGACGGCGACGCACGACTGCTGCGTTTGAGTATCCCGGCGGGTGAAATCGCGGTGATTTCCCTGACGAAATGACCTCGAACGACCGCTTCAGCCGGGCAGATATTTGCAGGTCTGCTCTGCGCCGGGGCCGAACTTGATCGCGTTTTTCCCGTCGCGCTTGGACTCCATCGCGCGGGAATCCGCAAGCTCGTGAAGCTCCTGCGTGGTTCTGCCGTCCCACGGATACCCCGCCAGCCCGCCGGAGATGGTCAGCGTGCCCGGCGCCTGATGGAGCAGCTTGGGGAAGCGGTGCTCGCAGATCGCGCGCTGGAACCGCTGCGCCGCGCTGAGCACGCTCTGGGGGTGCTGGCTATTGGGCTGGCGCGGTCCTTCGGCATCCCAGAAGATGACCGCGAACTCATCACCGCCGATCCGTGCGACCACATCGTGCGTCCGCACGACTGATTGCATGAGCTTCGCCGTCTCACGGAGGATGTCATCGCCGGCGGCGTGACCGTAGCGGTCGTTGTAGGTTTTGAAATCGTCGATGTCGAAAACCAGCAGCGTCACACGGAAGCGTTCCTTGACCGCTCTGGTCATCACCTGCTCGAAGAACCGGTTGAAGTACCGCCGATTCCACACGCCGGTCAGTTCGTCCTTGTAGGCGATGTCGGACAGGTCGGTGAGCTTGCGCTCCAGTGCTATCCAGTAACTCAGCCACGACGCCCAAGGCACCAGCTCGTCGCGCGAGGTCGGCGGAGCAGCGTGCAGGATGCCGAGCTTGATATTTCGATATTCGACCGGCACGGCGACGTGACCGGCGGGCGGAGTCTCCTGCGCTGTCATCAGGCCGACCTGCGCCAGGCCGCTCTGAGCGGTGAGCAGACGCAGGATCAACGGGCGGAACTGCCGCGGATCGGCGAGCAACTGCTGAAGCAGATCGACATCACCCAATTCGTGTCCCGGCGTGGGTACGGCTGTCGATCGCAGGGACGCGGCTGACGGCGGCGCGGGCGGCGGAACGGCGGAAGGCGTCACCAGACCCGCTGTCGCCTCCGGACTGGCGAAGGCAAACTCCGTCACGCCCCACTCATCGTTGACGGCTGAGACCGTCGCGGTTGAGCCGGCCCCGGTTCGCGGCGGAGCAGCGGGCGACACCGGCGCAGCAGGCGCGGCATCCGCCCGTTGTCCGGCGGTCTCCTGCTCCGGCTCGCGCGTGCGAACGGTCAGCGAGTCGCCGATGGCTTCCATCAACTCATCGGGGTTGATCGGTTCGATCACGTAGTCGTCAAAGCCCGCTTCAACCGCGCGGGTCGCCAGCGGTTCCTCATCGGGTCGGACCACCAGCAGCAGCCGGGTACGCGGGGCGAGACGGCGCAGAGCTGCGGTCGTCACCAGCAGGCTTTCATCCAGCTCGCGCGCCCGGCCGATGAGCACGCGCGGCGTCTCCCAGCCGAGCTTGCCCAGAGCCATGAGGTAGTCCTCGACCCGTTCGACGGCGATGGGCAGCTCCGCCTCGTTGAAGATGTCGCGGACGGTGCGCTCGAGCGATTCCTCGCCGACCACCAGTGCCGCCGGTCGAGGCCGCATCATCGTGTTGATCGGATCGAGATCGCGCGGCGAAGCGGCGGACGACGCATTGGCTGCCGGATGTGTGCTCATCGTTCCGCCTCCGCATCACGGTCGTTGAAGATACGCGGCATCGGCGAATCGGGCAGCGGTTCAAGCAGCATCGCCAGTTCGTCAGGAGTAATCAGCGGCTCCTCTTCGGGCGGCTTGATGAGCAGCAGACCTGAGCCGTTCCCGCGTGTGGTCGCGGTGGGCGTCGTTCGGCGCGGGGCGGCGGGAGGCAGGGTCGCTGTCGGTGCCGGTGCCGTGGGAGGCAGGATGCTCTCGACAGCGGATTTGGTTTTGACGTTGGCGCGATCGATGGGTCGCAGAGCCGGTGCGCCGACCGCGTTGGGATCAAAGCACCAGCACTTGGCGCGGGGGTAATAGCGACGGATCGCCGCCATCAGTTCGGGTAAACGGCGAACGGTATGAGGCTCGCTGACGACGATGACTCGTGCGCCGCGTGCCATCTCGACCATCGCGCTGGGCGGATCGTTGACGACACGGACAGACGCGCCGCGTTTTTCCAGTCCGTCGAGGAGGACATCGGGGGTTCGGTTCAACCGACCAACCAGCACGACACAGCGGGTCTGATCGCGCCGCCCCGCCGCTGCGGTCGTGTTGTCGAACTCCTCTCCCATCGCAATCATTCTATCCTGTGAAGATGCAGGCCCCAACCGGACTATTTCAGGGAATTTCCGCGATTTTTACCGCTCCGCCCCGCCGCGACCGGCGCGTTTCGACTATTCGATCTTCAAGGGCACCTCGACCGTGCGCGGTTCCAGACAGCTCATTTCCGTGCAAACCTGATAGCTCAGGACCAGAGCCGGCTTCCGTCCGCTCAGCGAAGCGGCTGCCTCCCTGCGCGTCAGCGTGGCGATGATCCGCACATCTCCGGCGTAAACAATCACATCGCGGTCCGCGAAGGGATAACGCCGAGTTACGCCCTGGGGATAGTCCACCGTCAGCTCCACGCCGGGGGCGTCACGCAGCTCCAGCTTCGTGGGGATCAGGTCGTCCTGTCCGGGGACGTTGGCGTTGAGGTGATAATCCGGGCCGATCCGCAGCGTGAGCGTCACCCGGCCCGTCGCACCGACACGCCCCAGTGCGACGCGCTCGCCCTCCACCTCCAGCGATACGACGCGCCGCTTATTCGATTCCTGCGTCGGCTGCATCACCGCTGCGCTGAATTTAGTCGGAGCCAGCGTCATCACGCGGAGCAACGCCTGCTGCATGCGCGCCATGCCCTGCCCGTTGCGCCGCATCGCGTCAGCGAAAGATTCGAGATCGACGATCGCCCGGTCGAGCAGCTCGCTTTGTCGCGTCTGCTCATAAAGATCGATCAGGTTGTGAATCATCTGGCTGTTACCGCTGGGGATCGCGCCGTCGTAGGTCGAGCGTGTCCGCACGAAAAGATCAGCCTGCCCCGCCAGCGTGTCGAAATATCCCCCCGTCGCAGCAGCGAACCGTCTGGTCGCCTGCTCCACGAGTGACCGCGCCGTCTCGATCCACCGCGCCTCGCCGCTGGCGCGGTGCAGCTCGATCAGTCCGTGAATGAAAAACGCATAGTCATCCAGAAAAGCCGGGATTCTTGCACTGCCCTTGCGCATGGAGCGCAGCAGGCCGCCTTCCCCATCGCGCATCCGGTCGAGGATCGCCTGCGCTGCGCGGGCTGCCGCCTGCGTGTATTTCGCCTCACCCAGTTCGTTTCCTGCCCGCGCCAGGGCAGCGATCATCATGCCGTTCCACGAGACGAGCACCTTGTCATCCGTGCCCGGCTGCTTGCGTCGATCACGTGTCGTCAGCAACAGGTTGTCAATTCGTCGCTTGGACTCCAGCAAGTCCGCCAGCGAGATGCCCTGCTCAGCCGCCAGCTCGTTGAGCCGCACGGGCAGGTGGAGCACGTTCCCCGCCGGCTGCTCCGGGTGATGCGGGTCCTGGAAGTTTGTCCCCTGGTCGAGGCCGTACATCCGCGCTGCCAGCTTTGCGAGTTTTTCATCGCCGATCACCTTGGTGAACTCCGCCAGCCGCCAGAGGTAGTTGCCGCCTTCGAGCGCATCGACCTCCGCATCCTGCGCCGACCAGAACGCGCCGGTGGCATCGGTCATTTCGCGCAGGATGTAATCGCACGTCTGCCGGATGATCCGCGGATAGAGCGTCGGCTCTGCCTCGTCGGGCTTGATCGACTGTGCGGTCAGATAGACCTCGACGAGTTGGCCGTTGTCGTAGAGCATTTTTTCGAAGTGAGGCACGAGCCACTTGGCATCGGTCGAGTAGCGGTGGAATCCGCCGCCGATCTGGTCATACAGCCCGCCGCGCGCCATGCGGTCGAGCGTGTTGGCCAGCACGTTCCACAAATCGATATTGGATCTGTTTCGATAGACCTCCAGCAGAAAGAGCAGGTTGCTGGGTGTGGGGAATTTGGGCGCGTCACCAAAGCCGCCGTTCTGGTCGTCATAAGTTCGCAGCAGCCGGTTGGCGGCCGTCGAAATCAGGTCGATGTCCAGCGTGCCCGCCGGATCGAGCCGGCCCAGATGCTCCGAAACCGTCGCGGCGATCTGCTCGGCCTGCTGGATCACCTCAGGGCGGCGATCACTCCACGCCTCGTCCAACGCCTCGATGATCTGAGGAAATCCCGGACGGCCGTGCATCGGCTCCGGCGGAAAATATGTGCCCGCATAGAACGGCTTAAGCCCGTGATCCGCCTCGCCTCCCGCGCCAGGCGGAGTCAGAAACACACTCATCGGCCAGCCGCCGTGACCCGTCATCACCTGCACCGCCAGCATGTAAATGTCGTCCACATCAGGCCGCTCCTCACGATCAACCTTGATGTTGATGAACTTCTCGTTCATCAGCGAGCCGATGGCGATGTTCTCGAATACCTGCCTCTCCATGACGTGACACCAGTAGCACGTCGAGTAACCGATCGAGAGAAAGATGGGTTTCTGCTGTCGGCGCGCCAACGCAAACGCATCCGGCCCCCACGGATGCCACTCCACGGGATTATGCGCGTGCTGGAGCAGGTACGGACTGGTTTCCCGCGCCAGTGCATTGGTAAACCGCGGTGAGCCGTCGGGATTGATCAGCTCGGATTTCTGATGATTGGCGTGGGCCATTGATATTCCTGCACTTCAAAAAAGCAGCGTCATCCGCCGAGTCTCGGATCGTAGCAGTACGCCGGATCAGAGACAAAAGCCGTGCGACGACTGCTGCCGCCCGTACCTGCCGAGTGCGGCATCCTTCACGGAAAACAAAAGAAAAACCCGGTGCGCGAATACACCGGGCGTAGGAGGAGGATTTCTGTGTTACAGACGACGGCTCAGGCGACGCGGTGACGCTTGAAAATCAACACGCTGCCCAGGCAGAGCAATACCAGGCTCGCCGGCTCAGGAACACTCAAGGCCACGTTGCTGATCTCGATCTTGTGATCCACGAATGCGGCACTTCCGCCGTCAACGATGTACACGGCATAGACCAGATCGCTGGCATCAATGCCGTCATGCGGCAGGTGGCCGGCGCCCAGCACACTGCTCCAGGGGTAGTAGTCAGAAAAGTTGAGTCCGTTCTGGGTCGCATTCGAGTGATACCACCCGCCGCCCGTATCAATGATGCTGCCGGGGCCGATGAGGGACATGGTGTGGAGCGAGGCTTCCGGCGTCGATCCGAGACCCGAATACATCGCGTCGCTGGAATAAATCGCATCGCCACCCAGATCCGCCGGGTTGAGAGAATCAATCCAGACGGGAGGATTGGCGGTGTGATTGCTGTCGTTATCCGCATCAATGACGAGAATCGGATTGGCGATGTAATTTCCGTAGGGGAAACCGCCGTCGAGCACCCGGATGGTGTAGGTCAGCCCCGTGATGTCACCCAGAGGCTGAGGCGTGCTGAGGTTGTAGCGTGCCCAGGCAAAGCCGGACCCCGTCTCGTTGTAGAGTTCAACATTACCGCTGCCGTTCGTGATCGCGTAGGAAGAATTACCCGCCGCCACGCCTGAGGTGCCGAGGCTGTCAAACGTCAGCGGGACATCAATGTCCGCCTGTACGACCGACGCCAGACCAGCAACCATTGCAATACCGACCGCTGCTTTGACAAAACCTGAAAGTGACATGCTTTCTCCTCCCTCTTGATCCCGTCTGCGATGTGATGAGGTGAAACCAAATCCGATTCTTTGGTTTTCACCTGTACGACCTGAGTTTTTGATTTTGCAAAACGTGTGCCAGCACTTCAGAAATGGAAAACCGCTTTATATCTGGCTCTTAAGTCGCGTATTTCCACGAGTTATCGATTGAGGTGCGTGCCGACTCAAATCACAGTCAGTCGGTCATACGTCAAAACTCATTCACAGCTAAAAATGTAATAAGTCTTGACGAAAACTAATCTAGTAACAAAGAGTGTTGGTTTGATACCGTCGTTTTATTTTGAAACGCGCTCAAGACGCTCCCCAATAAAAAAGGGCCTCACAGGGAGGCCCTTTCATAAGCAGCTCAGGTTTTCGGTTCACATCTCCACCGGCTTGAGCCAGGGCATCATTCGCCGGAGTTTCTTGCCCGTGACTTCGACGGGGTGATCGTGGTCCTTGGCACGCTGGGCCTTGAACCACGGGAAGCCCTTGGCATAGTCATCGCGGAAGGTCTTGGCGAACTTGCCTTCCTGGATCTCCTTGAGGATCTGCTTCATCACCTGTCGCGTTTCGGGGGTGATGATCTTCGGGCCGGTGTGGTAATCGCCGAACTCCGCGGTGTTGCTGATGGAGTAGCGCATGTAGTTGAGGCCGCCGCGCTCGATGAGGTTGATGATGAGTTTCAACTCGTGCGCGACCTCGAAGTAGGCCATTTCCGGAGGATAGCCCGCCTCGATGAGTGTTTCAAAGCCGGCCTTGATGAGAGCGGAGAGTCCGCCGCAGAGCACTGCCTGTTCGCCGAAGAGGTCGGTTTCGCATTCATCTTTGAAGGAGCAGACGAGGATGCCTGAGCGCCCGCCGCCGACGCCGATCGCCCACGCCAGCGCGATATCGCGTGCTTTACCGGTGGCGTTCTGATGGACCGAGAGCAGGCAGGGCACGCCGCCGCCGCGCTCAAACTCGCTGCGCACCGTGTGACCGGGGCCTTTGGGGGCAACCATGATGACATCCACATCCTGCGGCGGGATGATGGTCTTGAAGTGGACGTTGAAGCCGTGCGTCCATCCCAGCGCCATGCCGGGGCGGAGGTTGGGCTTGACCGACTTTTCATAAACCTCCGGCTGAACCTCGTCGGGCAGCGTGAAGATGACGAGGTCCGCCTGCTTGACCGCATCCTCAACGCTCAGGGGCTTGAAGCCGTGCTCGATCGCCAGCTTACCGTTGGCGGAGTCGGGCTTGTTGGCGACGATGACTTTGACGCCGGAGTCGCGGAGGTTCTGGGCATGGGCGTGCCCCTGGCTGCCGTATCCAAGCACAGCCACCGTCTTGCCGCGCAGCGCATTGAGCGAACCGTCTTTCTCGTAGAGTGTTTCGATGCCAGCCATAATGGACTCCTGGGAAAATTGGCCGGATGAACCATCCGGCGCGAAGCCCAATAAGTTAGGGCAATCCGCCGCGACAGGCAAAGCCGTCACCCGATGAGGGGGCGAAAAGCACGCCGCAAGCGACTGCGATCCATCGTGGTTTACGCGCCCGCAGCAGCTTGATCCATGAACCACGTCAACACGTTGTGCCCCGTCGGTTGAATGCCCGTTATGGGCATCGTCATCGCATCCGGGCCGGCACTTTGAAGCTGTCGCTCCACACGTCGCAACGTCTCCGCCTTTTTCGCACCGGTCACCAGCACCGCAACTCGCCGTGATGCGTTCAACAACGGATACGTCATCGTCACACGCGGCGGCGGGGTCACGCTCGGACCATCATTGACCGCGATCCATCTGCGGCTCTCACTCACCGCACGGGAACCGGGGAACAAGCTGGCGGTGTGCGCATCATCTCCCATTCCCAGCAGAACAAAATCCAACTGCGGCACCGACGGATCATGCCCCGCATCCCCCGGTGCTGCCGCGGACGGGCTGGACTTTCCGGGAGTTACGGGGGTTACGGGGGATGGAAGGTCAAACGCCTCCGCGAGCTGCGCTTCGTATAGCGTGGCCGGGTCTTCTTCCATCACCGGCATCGGATGCACCTGTCGTCTGCTGATCGTCACGTGATCGACCAGCGCTTCACGAATCATTCTGAAGTTGGACCGGGGATCGTTCTCCGGCACCCGGCGCTCATCAACCATCCAGATATGAGTCTTGTCCCAGGGGATAGCACGAAACCGGGGATCGGTCACGAGTCGAATGTAGAACGGCTCAGGGGTCGTCCCGCCGGAGAGCGCAACGTGAAAGACGCCGCGTTGATAGATCGCCAGACCTGCCGCACCCATGAAAACCTTGGCCAGATCATCGTAGAGCTGGTCGAGCGACTGGCCGACATGGATCGAGCCGGAAAGTTTCATAGGTAATGCTGATTGCGGTTGCGGACGACTTCGCGGGAACATTCACGCAGCACGGAGCAGTCCCTTTACGGATTATGCCAGTGTCTGCCCTCACGCGCCAGCATGATGTCGCTGGCGGATGGTCCCCAGGTGCCCGCAGCGTAATTGGGCAGATCGTCCTGCGGATTATCCGTCCAGCAGTCCACCACCGGCTGGACGATCCGCCAGGCTTCTTCGATCTCGTCGCGGTGTTTGAAAAGCGTCTGGTCGCCGCGCATCGCGTCGAGCAGCAGAGTCGCGTAGGCTTCGGGCGGTTCGACCTTGAATTGCTGCACGTAATCAAAATCCATCACGACAGACTTGATATTCATCCCGCCCGTGCCGTTGGAGATTCCCGGCACTTTCCCCTCGAAGCGCAGACGAATGCCCTCATCGGGCTGGACATTGATCACGATCTGGTTTGGTGAAAGCGCGCCGCCTCTGCGCGCCTGCTCGCGGAACAGGCCGTGCGGAGTCGGCTTGAAATAGACCACGATCTCCGTGAGTTTCCGGGCCATCCGTTTCCCGGAACGGAGATAAAACGGGATGCCGCCCCAGCGCCAGGTGTCCACCTCGACCTGCAGGGCTGCGTAGGTGTCGGTCTGGCTGTCGGGTTTAACACCTGATTCTTCGCGGTAGCTCGGCACCGCTTTGCCGCCGATCTGTCCCCGTCCGTACTGCCCGCGCACGGCAATCTGCGCGATCTCGTCAGGCCGAGGCGAGCGGATCGCACTGAGCACCTTGGTTTTTTCCCGCCGGATGTCATCCGCACGCATCGTCACGGGCGGCTCCATCGCCACCACCGCCATCACCTGAAGGAGATGGCTCTGAATCATGTCGCGCATCGCCCCGCCGCTGGGTGAATCGTAATACCCGCCCCGACCTTCGACGCCCACCGTCTCAGCCGCGGTGATCTGAATGTGGTCGATGTAATTGCGATTCCAGATCGGCTCGAAAATCGTGTTGGCAAAGCGGAAGACCAGCAGGTTCTGCACGGTCTCCTTACCCAGATAGTGATCGATGCGGTAGATCGCTTCTTCCTCAAAGACCCGACCCAGCGTGCGGTTAAGCTCCGCGGCGGATTCGACATCCTGACCGAAGGGCTTTTCAACGATGATGCGCTGCCAGGAGCGATTGCTCCGGTCCAGACTGCACCAGGCCTTGCCCTCGGTGACCATTTCATTCATGCCGATCAGCGTGATGATCGGCGCGTAAAGCTGCGGCGCGACGGAAAGGTAAAAAAGCACGTTGCTGCCGCACTTGTGCTCGCTGCTCAGGGCCGCCATCCGCTGCTTGATGCCTTCGTATTCCTCCATCTTCGTCGAGTCGGCGGCGTGATAATGCAGACGCCCGGCGAACTCGCGCCAGCTCGCCTCGTTGAGATCGGGGTCGTGCTCCTTCGCGGCTGTCAACAGATGGTTGCGGAACTGCTCATCGCTCATCTTCGTCCGGCTGATGCCCATGACCGCGACGTTTTCACCAAGCTGCTTCGTCTCATAAAGATGAAACAGCGAGGGCACGAGTTTGCGCTCGGTCAGGTCGCCCGAAGCACCAAAGATGACGATCAGACAGGGTGAAGGTTTGGCGGTGGAGTTCATGGGGAGCGTCAGTTCGTAGAGTCAGGTTCAGAAAGCAAGGTTCATGTCAGGCGTGTTGTCATTCTCACGAGCGGTCGGATGATTGGAAAGGTTCGAGCGACAGCCAATGATCAACCGTAGCGTGATTATTGGCAAACCGGCAAATCGGCATGCACAATTTGTAGCCGACGACGGGATGTTCAAGCGGCTCGGCGCCGCGTCCTTTTCCCTTTTCGTGTCCACAGCGTCAGCGTCCCATCGACACCGCCAGCAGCATGATGTCCGCCGGCGTGACGCCCGCCAGCCGTGACGCCTGACCGAGCGTCGCGGGCTGGAACCGTTGCAGAGTCTGCTGCGCCTCGCGGCGCAGGCCGGTGACGCGCTGGTAGTCGTAGCCCGTGGGTAGCCGCGTGCTCTCCTGCGCAGCCAGCTTCGCCACTTCACGATGCTGACGCTGGAGATAGCCGGCGTATTGGATGTCCGCCAGCACCCGTGCCAGCAAACGCTTGTCGGCAGAGGCGGCACCAACCTCACTCAGCGCCGACGCCAGTGCCTCGACATCCACCTCAGGGCGGCGCGCCCACTCGGCGAGCTTCTGCCCGTCACGGGTCGCCCGGTTCATCACCTCACGCAGCCGCGTCAACGCTGCGCGACGATCCTGATAAAGATTCCAGCTCGCATCATCGACCAGTCCCCACTGACGGCCAAGCTCGGTGAGCCGTTCGTCTGCGTTATCCGCACGCAGGGAGAGCCGCCACTCCGCACGGCTGGTGAACATGCGGTAAGGTTCGCGCGGCGTCTTGGTCACCAGGTCATCGAGCATCACGCCGATGTACGCCTGATCGCGCCGAAGCATGACCAGCGATTGTCCTCGCGTCAGCCGCACTGCGTTGAGTCCGGCAATGAGGCCCTGCCCGGCTGCCTCCTCGTAGCCGCTCGTGCCGTTGATCTGTCCCGCCAGAAAAAGCCCTTCGACTCGCTTGGTCATGCACGTTGCGTCGATCTGATGCGGCCAGACCATGTCGTACTCCACCGCGTAGCCGTGACGGAGAATCTTCGCGTCGGCGCAGCCGGGCATGTTGCGCACGACGAACTCCTGCACATCCGCGGGCAGACTCGTGCTGATGCCGTTGCAGTAAATTTCGTTAGTATCGAGCGATTCAGGTTCGAGGTAAACGTGGTGGCTGGGACGGTCAGCGAAGCGGACGACCTTATCCTCGATACTCGGGCAGTAGCGCGGGCCGCTGGTTTCGATCTGGCCGTTGTACATCGGCGCACGGTGGAGATTGGCGCGGATCAACTCATGAATCGCTTCGTTCGTGTGCGTGATGTGGCAGGGTCGCTGTTCGAGCACAGGGAAGCGTCGCCCGGACGGAACAGCCGCACCGCTGAGTGTCAGATCGCTGAACGGTACAGGCTGGCGATCTCCCGGCTGCAACTCCAGCGCGGAAAAGTCGATCGTCTCGGCGGCCAGTCGCGGCGGTGTGCCCGTCTTGAGTCGCCCAAGCTCAAATCCCAGCTCGCGCAGTGCCCCGCTGATGCCGACCGCTGCCTCCTCATTGACCCGCCCCCCCTGCGTCTTTCGCTCACCCGTGTGCATCAGGCCGCGCATGAACGTGCCCGTGGTCAACACCACCGCCTTCGCCGCGAGGTATAGCGTGTCGCCATCCGCATTTTGTGTGCGTGCTTTCACCCAGACGCCGGCCACTTTCCCCCGCTCAACGACGATGCGTTCCACTTCGCCGGCGATCACGTCGATCTCTCGCCGCGACGCGAGCAGTTCCTGCACCTGTGCGGCGTAGCGGTGCTTGTCACACTGGGCACGCGGTCCCCAGACGGCCGGACCTTTGCTGGCGTTGAGCATGCGAAACTGAATGCCCGTCGCATCCGTCGCCAGGGCCATCATTCCACCCAGAGCGTCGATCTCGCGGACCATCTGCCCCTTGGCCAGGCCGCCGATCGCCGGATTGCACGACATCGTGCCGGTGCGCCGCGGGTCCATCGTCACCAGCGCGACGCGCGCACCGAGATTTGCTCCGGCCCACGCGGCTTCCGCGCCAGCGTGTCCGCCGCCGATCACGATGATGTCAAACGGTTCCTGCTTCATCGTTGCATGAATCTGAAATCGCACGGTTCACCGTCTTGCAACGGTACCGCGTCGAATTGCAAAAGGGGACAATGATATCGCGATTCGCCGCCGTTCTCATCCTCGACGGCCGATCATTCCCATCCATGCGGCGGGTGCCGTGGCGGGCGGCATCTGGCGGAAAAAGTGATCCCACAACGCCGACAACCCGTCGGCACCCAGCAGCAGCAGCATGGCGAATATCCCCACGACGATGAGCACCGTGACGTAACCGCAGAATGAAAACAGGCCGTCACGTTCCATCAGGCCGGCCGCCACCAGGATGATGGGAACCGCTGCGATCAGATTCGTACCCGGAATGGGCAGCGGGAGAAACAGCAGCATTGCCGCCACCACGATCGCCCAGCCGTGCAGGACGCGCACGCCGGGGACGAAAAAGATTCCCCAGCGCGGCCTGACGATCTTTTCCATCGGTCGCGCGATCCGTAACGCCCCGCGCAACAGCCGCTGAAGCAGGCTTTGCTTGACCTCTCGCCGCAGAATGAACTCCGGCAGCCAGGGACGCAGACCAAACCCGATGCGGATTCCGATGATCGCAATCGCCAGGGCAAACGGCATCGACAAACCCGGCAGCGGGATCGGTAGCGCAAACGGTGCCGCCAGCAAAATCACCAGCACCGCGAAACCGCGACCCTTCAGCTCGCGCTCCAGACAGCCGATCGTCATCGCTCGCGTCCGGGAAAGCTCGATGAGCTGCTGAAGGTCCTCAGTAAACGTGTTTTGATGGGACTCGAAAATTGTCTCCGATCCCGACGCAGCAGCATCGGTCGAGGCGGGCGGTGTGGCGCGTGGTGTCGGGGCGATTGGGCCGGGTCGCACAAATTCCGCCTTGTCAGTTGGGAATGTCGTCCCTGAATCTTATGCGCATCATGCTGCGCGAGTTCACCCGTCGATCAGACCCGCAATCTACCGCCCCACCGCCATCGGTCCTGCGTGCGAATACTCCGTCGGCTTGACCGCATCACCGAAAAGCATTTCGCCGCAGCCATCTCGATCAAACCGGAACATCGCCTGCGTCGCACGGTCAATGTCGATCTCCGACACCAGCAACTCCTCGCGCTTCAGCTCCGTCTGCGCGTGAATCCGGCCGTCAGGCGCCACGATCATCGAGCGGCAATTCTGATGTTCGAGATAACAGCAATTACACGAGGCAAACCAGATCGTATTCTCCGCGGCGCGGGTCGTGATCATGGCGTGATGCACGGGTATCTTCCAGTCGGCGGGACGTGTCGTATTGTTCTGCGGATGAAAAACGAGCTGCGCGCCAAGCTCGACGCAGGCACGGGTCGTCGCCGCAAAACGGAATCCCTCAAAACAGATCACGACGCCCACTTTCACCCCGCACAAATCAAACACCGCAAATCCTTCGCCGGGCGAGTAGGCGACCGCATCGAGAGGCGTGAGGCGCGTCTTGTGATGCACACCCAGGATGCGGCCCTGCTCCGAAATCACCAGCGCGGAGTTGTACGGCTTACCGTGTCGCGGATCGCTCTCCAGCGGCGTCTCGGTGCCCAGTATGCACGCCATGCCAAGCTCGCCGCAGCGCCGGGCGACCTTCTCATGGAGTTCCTTCAACGCCTCGACCGGCACCGGCGCATCGGTCGGTGTCACATCCACCCGATAGCCCACCGTCTGCGTCTCCGGAAAGCAGACGATCTGCACGCCCGCTCGGCCGGCATCCTCCAGAAATCGCGTAATCGTCGCTGCGTTTTCCGCGAAATCAGCCGTCTGCTTCGTCTGCGCCAGTGCGATCCTGATCGCTTTCATGGTTGTCTCCAAAATCCGATATTTCACGGCTTGTCGAGAGGTTTTTCCGTCGTCTGGCCGGTCATTTTCCGCGCATCCAGCAGTTCGTCGAGTTGCGCATCATCGAGCAGTTTGTACTCGCGGACCAGTTGGCGGATCGTCTTGCCGCTTTCGTGAGCCTCCTTGGCCAGCCGGGCGGCGGTGTCGTAGCCAAGCACCGTCGCCAGCGGCGTAACCATCATCAGCGAACGCTCCACCAGTTCCGCACAGCGTGTCCGGTTGACCTCCAGCCCGGTGAGCAGCTTGTCCGCCATGACCCGACACGCACCGGTGAGCAGACGGATCGACTCGATCATCGCATCGGCCATCACAGGCATGGCGACATTCAGCTCCAGCAGCGAGCCGACCCCGCCCAGCCCGCCCGTGGTGATGACCGCATCATTACCGATCACCCGACAGCAAACCTGGATGACGCTTTCGCAGATGACGGGATTGACCTTGCCCGGCATGATCGACGATCCGGGCTGGATCGCCGGCAGAATAAGCTCGCCCAGCCCGCCGCGCGGCCCGGAGCCGAGCAGACGGATATCGTTGGCGATTCTCGTGAGCGAGACGGCGAAAGTCTTGAGCTGACCATGAGCCGCGACCATGCGGTCCTTGACGCTCTGAGCAGCAAAGGGATTCGCAGCCGTGGCCAACCGATCATGCAAGCTCTTGATGCCGTAAATCCGCTCAAGTTCTTTCGTGACCAGCGCGCCGAACCGGGGGTGCGTGTTGACTCCGGTGCCGACCGCCGTACCGCCGATCGCCAGCCCGGTGCGCAGGCCGCCTGCCGCAGCCTCGATCAGCTCGATCGCCGATCCGACTTGCGCGCCGTACCCGCTGAAAACCTGTCCCATTCGGATCGGGGTGGCGTCCATCAAATGCGTGCGGCCGATCTTGATGACGTCATCCCATCGCTGCGCCTGCTCATTGAGGATTTCCCGACATCGCGCCGCAGCGGGGATCAACTCCCGGAGCATCAGCTCAGACGACGCCAGATACATCGCCGTCGGAAACGTGTCATTGCTCGACTGGCCCATGTTGACGTGATCGTTGGGATGGATGCGCAGCGATGAAGATGGCGGCGCATCACCCGACCCGGCTTGATTGATCCTCATCGCGCGGTGGGCGATCACCTCGTTGACGTTCATGTTGGTCGATGTACCGCTGCCGGTCTGGTACACATCGACGGGGAAGTGCTCATCCAGTCTGCCGTCGGCGACCTCACCGGCTGCGGCGATGATCGCGTCGGCAATCGGCGCGGGCAGCTTGCCCAGTTCACGATTCACGCAGGCGCACGCCGCCTTGAGCCGACCGTAAGCGTGAATGATCTCCACGGGTACACGCCGACCGCTGACGGGAAAGTTCAACACCGCCCGTTGCGTGCTCGCGCCCCACAACGCCCAGTCAGGCACTTCCATCGTGCCCATCGAGTCGCGTTCGATCCGTGTTTTCGCCTCGCTCATGGGTGGTCCTCATCCTGAAAACTCCGACCACTGATCGCAACCGGCCGCACACAGCCGCCGCTGGGTCAGCTTCCACCCGCTGTCATTTCGCAGTCAACGGTTTGACCTTGACCGTCGCGGTCGCCATCGGCCGCCGCATCGCTGAGCACGCCCACTCCGTCACCCGCATAGAAAGTGTCGATCACCGCCCGCCATTCCGCGACATTTCTGACGGCGATAAAAGCCTTGGAGACTTGCGGCCCCTGCGGATGGTGTCTGGAAAACTTGATGCCGAACTTCCTCATCATCATG
The DNA here is from genome assembly GCA_020851465.1 of Phycisphaeraceae bacterium. NCBI lineage: Bacteria > Pseudomonadati > Planctomycetota > Phycisphaerae > Phycisphaerales > Phycisphaeraceae > Phycisphaeraceae bacterium. Next base: position 58,728 of record JADZCR010000011.1, read on the forward strand.
CTCGCGCTGCGTTCGCCGTGGAGATTCATGGACAGGTCGAAGTGCTCCAGCAGCACAGCCCGCTGCTGCGCGATCGTCGGCGGGATCACGGTGTCGCTCTCTATCCCGGCGGCACTTTCCGCCATCAGAGTGCGGGCCTGCGTGAAGATCCACGGGTTGCCGATGCAGCCGCGAGCCACACTCACCGCACTGACGCCCGTCTGACGGATCATGCGGAAGATGTCGGCGGCGTTCCAGATGTCGCCGGAGCCAAACATCCGCACACCGCAGCCGGCGTAACGCTTCGTCAGGTCAGCCAGAAACTCCCACCGGGACGGACCCAGATATTTCTGTTCGACCGTCCGGCCATGCACGGTCGCCGCCGCGTAGCCGGTACGGATTACCGCCTCGAAGATGCGATGAAAGTTCGCCTCAGCCTCGGCGCTGTCATCCGTGCCGCGACGCAATTTCACCGTGCAGGGAATCTTCGGATCAACCGCCTGACGCACGGCATCCAGTATCGCACCTGCCTCATCCGGCTCCTGGAGCAGATGACCGCCCCGAGCCTTGCGACGAATCTTCTTCACCGGACAGGCGAGATTGACATCGATCACGTCATAGCCCAGCTTCACCAGCACCTGCGCCCCCTGGGCGATCTCACGCGGATGCGACCCCATCAACTGACCGGCGATCGGATGGTCCTCGTCGTCAAGCTCAGCGGCAGCCAGTCCCTTGCCTCCGTTAATCAAAAACATGTCGAGCATCGCTTCGGTGACGGCATACGGCGCGCCGTGGCGCCGCGCGATCAGCCGCATCGCCGCATCCGAATAGCCCGCCAGCCCAGCTTGAAAAAACGGGGCGTCAAGCGTGAGGTTGCCGATCTGAACCATGCCGGGCATTATAGGTAGCGGGTGTCACGACTTCGGTGAACGCGCCGACTAGTCACCTGAAATGCCTTGTCGCGGACGGATTTTCGACAGCCGCTTCGCGGTACCGGATTCACTTAGGGGATCGTATGAAAACCGTGTTGCATGTGATGCTGGCGGTGTTGGTCATGAACCTCGCCGCCTGCTCGGTCGGCGGGCCGAATAAAAAAGTACGCGTCGAGCTGGCGGCCATGCGCTACCCGGAAACCGCGCCGCGCGGCAGCGATCTGGACATCCTCACACGCGGGAAAAAATCGGGGTATCTCAGACTCACCAACCGCACCCCCGTCAATTATCAGAACGTGGACCTCTGGCTTAATCAGCAATACGTCGCGCACATGAAGGAAATCAAGATCGCCAGCGGAGGACGATCCATGTCCGTGCCGCTCTCGCAGTTCATCAATCGACACGGCGAGTCGTTCCCCGTCGGCGGATTCCTTACGCCGGACAAGGGTTTCCCCGTCGTTCAGGCGGAACTCTTTGACCCGGCGACCGGACAGCGACACCGGTTGCTCGTGCGCCGCTGATCGCTCGACTGCGGTCACGTTCATCCCCATCTACACAACAGCGAGGCAGTCATGGATGCATTAGCGCTCTGGCGCCGTTACAAGGACACCCTCTGCACCTGCGAGTCGCTGGGAATCCAGCTCGACATCTCGCGGATCGATTTCCCCGACGACTTTTTCCGCAGCATGGAGCCGCGGATGCAGGAGGCCTATGCCGCGATGGCGCGGCTCGAAGCAGGCGAGATCGCCAACCCCGATGAAAACCGCATGGTCGGCCACTACTGGCTGCGCGCCCCGCACCTTGCGCCAGGAGAGGAGATCACTCACGAAATCGAACAGACCGTGCAGGCGGTGCGACAGTTTGCCCAGCAGGTACACAGCGGGGAAATCAAACCGCCTCAGGCTGCGAAGTTCACCGAGCTTCTGGTCATCGGGATCGGCGGCAGCGCGCTGGGGCCTCAACTCGTGGCTGACGCGCTCGGCTCACGCCGTGACAAGCTCAATGTCTTTTTCATGGACAACACCGACCCCGATGGCTTCGACCGCGTACTCGAATCACTCGGTGCGCGCGTCAAGAGCACACTGACGCTGGTCATCTCCAAGTCCGGCGGGACGAAAGAGACCCGTAACGGCATGGTCGAGGCAGAGCTGTTCTTTGCCAAAAAAGGACTCGACTTCACCAGGCAGGCGGTGGCAATCACCGGCGCGGGCAGTCAGCTCGACAAGCATGCGCTGGACAAAGGATGGCTGCGACGGTTTCCGATGTGGGACTGGGTCGGCGGGCGGACGAGCGTGATTTCGGCTGTGGGTCTGCTTCCCGCGGCCCTTCAGGGAGTGGACATCACCGGCCTGCTCGAAGGCGCAGCCGAGATGGATAAATTGACCCGCAAGGCGGACACCCGCACCAACCCCGCAGCGCGACTCGCGCTGATGTGGCATCACACCACGGACGGACGCGGACTCAAGGATATGGTCGTCCTGCCTTATAAGGATCGGCTGCTGCTGTTTTCGCGGTATCTGCAACAACTCGTCATGGAGTCGCTGGGTAAGGAAAAAGACCTCGCGGGTAACGTCGTCAATCAGGGCATCGCGGTCTATGGAAACAAAGGTTCCACCGATCAACACGCCTATGTACAGCAGCTCCGCGACGGCATCAATAATTTCTTCGTGACGTTCATCACGGTGCTTCAGGACCGCGCAGCCATCCCCGGACGCGAAGCGATCGAAGTCGAGCCGGGCGTGACCAGCGGTGACTATCTCAATGGTTTCTGGCAAGGCACACGAACCGCTCTCTATGAAAAAGGTCGCGGCTCGGTGACGATCACCGTGGAACGAATGGACGCGCGTACCCTGGGTGCGCTGATCGCGCTCTATGAACGCGCGGTTGGGTTTTACGCATCGCTGGTGAACATCAACGCATACCACCAGCCCGGTGTCGAGGCGGGTAAGAAGGCGGCGACCGAAGTGCTGGAATTACAAGCCAGAGTGCTGGCTTTCCTTGCGACGCAAGCGGAGGCTGCGACCGCGGAGCAAATCGCCGACCGCATGGGACTGCCCCAGCGGGTCGAGACCGTCCATCACATTCTCGAACATCTGGCCGCCAACAAACGCGGCGTGTCGCGCAGCCGCGGCAAGTTCCGCTGGAAGCCCCGATGACCATTCACACGGGGCGCAGCTGCTTGCGGCGGTGCCGCTCGATCTCGATCAGACGTTAAAGAGAAGGCATCGGCACAAACAGCCCGCCACGGCAGGTTTTGAGATAGTTCAGGCCGTGAACCTGGCCGGTCATTTCAAGCTCACCCTGATAGACCGGATCATGCCAGCCTTCGATGTCGATGGCCCCTTTGAATTTCGCCAGCCGCAGGATGGAAATGACGTCCGTCCAGTTCGTATCGCCGAAGCCTGGCGTGCGGTGATAGACGTAGTCCACCCCGCCGCGGATACCTTTGGTGCGGATGACATCCCACATGACGGTGGCGTCTTTGCCGTGAACATGAAAAACCTTGTGTGCCCACTGTCGCAACTGCGGGAGCGGATCGATGAGTGAAACCATCTGGTGACAAGGCTCCCATTCGAGGCCGATGTTTTCTTCGGGGACTTCGTTGAACATGGCTTCCCATGCGGTAGGCGAGTGGGCGATGTTCCACGCTGCGGTGTGCCACCAACCGCCCATGTCGCAGTTTTCGAAAGCGAGTCGGACGCCGCGGTCTTTGGCGCGTTTGGCGAGCGGACGGAAAACTTTTCCGAAGGCTTTGTATGACTCGTTGACTGGTTTGCCGCTGACGCAGCCGGCAAATCCCGCCACGATGTCACAACCAAAATCGCGTGCAGCGTCGATGCAGCGTGCCCAGTCTTTTGCGGTTTGTTTGTCTTCGAGGGGATTGCCGAAGATTCCAAGAGAGCTGATGACCGGGGCAGCGTCGTTGGGCGAGGGAGTATCGCGGAGGACACGACAAACCGCTTTCGCGTGTGACTTGAGATCGAGGCCCGCATCGACGTGACGCCAGAAGGAAAGACTGAACGACTCGAAGCCATGTGGAATAATCTGCGGAAGGTAGGCGACCGCTTTACCAGCGGGTGCGATGGTGCCGATGCGAATGTCGAGTTGTGACATAGAAACTCCGTGAACAAATGTTGGATATTGAATGAGGAATGACGTTGGGACAGGGAATCATCGCGTGCAGGGCAGTAATTGCAACCTCGCGGAAAGTGAGGCCTCGGCGGGTGATGAGGTATAAGGCTTATGATCGCAGAAGGTTATGCAGAGGAGGCGATTGAGGATGTGGAGAGGGTGGATACAAAGAGGTGATGCAAGGGTCGAGAAATCTGGCGGCTTTGCGTGTGCACGAATTGACTTTGCGAGAAGTGCTGCTTTAATGGTGTTCACTGGATTGCCTGTGGATTTGAGGGTGGTTTATCCACAAACGACAAAGCGGGCTTGACAGAACGTGAAATCTGAATATGCTGTCCGGCCCTGAACTTTTAGGGTTTGGGTGACTCGTCGTAAGGCACGACCTGACACGATGTGGGTTGCTGCTGGACAAGACGACAGAATTGATCTTTGACAAGTGAACAGTTGGGTACGCCGCGAGGATGTGATCGCGTCGATTTTGCCATTCACGGCAGAGTCGGCGTCAGAAAAAACTCATCCACCGCTTTGCCTCGGTGGGTGGGCTCACTTCCTTGTGAACCTGAATCAATGTCAGTGAGGAAAATGAGCTAATGACCGGTTTGAGGCCGTCACGCTTGCGTGATGGCGACGAATCGTCAGGCAAACTTTCCATTTGATGTCGAAACCTGAGCAATCAGGTGACTACAACTATCAATTGAAGAGTTTGATCCTGGCTCAGATTGAACGCTGGCGGCATGGCTAAAACATGCAAGTCGAACGCGAAAGGGGGCAACCCCAAGTAGAGTGGCGTAAGGGCGAGTAATGCATTTCTAACGTACCTCAGACTCGAGGATAGCTCACCGAAAGGTGAATTAATACTCGATGATGTTCACGGGTTGTATGACCTGTGTACCAAAGGCTTGCTGGTCTGAGAGCGGGGAATGTCCTATCAGGTAGTTGGTGAGGTAACGGCTCACCAAGCCTATGACGGGTAGCGGGTGTGAGAGCACGACCCGCCGCATCGGAACTGAGACACTGTCCGGACTCCTACGGGAGGCTGCAGTAACGAATATTCCACAATGCGCGAAAGCGTGATGGAGCGATGCCGCGTGCAGGATGAAGCCCCTCGGGGTGTAAACTGCTGTCAGGGTTTAACAAAAAAATGAGTAGACCCAGAGGAAGAGACGGCTAACTCTGTGCCAGCAGCCGCGGTAATACAGAGGTCTCGAGCGTTAATC
>JADZCR010000012.1 GCA_020851465.1 Phycisphaeraceae bacterium
CATAAGCCATGGCCTGAGTAGCCAGCACCGCAGCGCCGGCAACTCCCATAAACATGCCAATCTTCGTCTTCATAAAGGTCTCCGCTTCCATTCGTCCGAACCCCTTATCGCCATCGCCCCGGACGTTTCGGTGACAGCCAAGATCGCGTAAGCAAGAAACATTCTTGCTTGAATACGCTGTGTTGAATACTTTCCTACAGGCCCCCCCTGATATGGGACCTCTCGCCCTCACTTGGCGACTGTCACAGATTACACCCATTTTTCTGTCGTGCAAGGGACCTACAACAATTTTTTTGGGTTAAACCCTCATTTTTAAGGCTTAACGTTAAAAAATTTACCCCAGATTATCTATTTTTTCAAAAGCTCCTTGGCTCTCTCCGTTGACGGGGAGTCTGATGGGCCAGCAGCTGCAACGGACAAGTGATAATCAGCCCATTTCTCATTTCCCATGCTCTGATACGTAGCTCCAACGTGGTACTGGACTTCCGGAACACCACCCAGTGCCACTACAGCGCGACTAAGGAGTGGAAGTGCTACTGAGTCATTTTTTGACAAGTGTTCGATCCAACCAACCGTATCGATAAGAGGGGAATAATCTGGCTGCAATTTTAGCATTTCATTGGCCATCGTTCGTGCTCGGCTCAATTCCGACGGCCGATTTTCCGCCAGCAGATAAGCCAGATCGTTGCTCGCAGCCACCTTATAAAATCCGTTGAGGGCTCGGACGGATTCTAATTTAGGAATCGCAGCGTCCGGCATCTTGGCGGTTTGGAGGAAGTTAGCCTGCGTGTATAAAACAAAGTCGTTTTTAGGCTCTCGATCTACCAGCTTTTGCATTACTTCTGCAGCACCCTTGTAGTCTTTGTCCAACGCTCGCTCGCGGGCTGCGAGAAAGATCGCCAGGGAACTGGTCGGAATAGCCCGAGCAGTCTGATCCACAAATGGTCCGATAGGCTTATTGGTGTCAATGAGTGCTTGGGCAGTCAAAGCATACGCTGGCGCAAAAGTCGGCATCTTCTTGATGACTTCGCGGCAGAGTTCCTCCGATAACTGTGGAAGACCTGCTTCCTGTGCCACCAACGCCAGTGCAAACTGCTTGAACGTGGCGATCATCTCAGGGGTCTGGATGTCCGGCCGTTCGAGGATCGGCAACAGATCGCTGGAATAGATCGTTCGCATACCCAGTACCTTTTCCGCTGCGGAACGGGCTGCAGGCACGTCGCCCTTAATGGCTGCGGCGATATAGGCAGCCAACGGAGCTGACAACGATTCAGGCGGGGCGGGCTGGCCGACAACCAGCGATAGCAGCGATCCCTTGGATAAGGCGGGGTCGTTGGTCAATACACGGGTTGCTTCGGGAAGTCTGCCCAAACGAACTAGCACACACGCGCGAAGAATGGCAACTTGCGTCGATTTGGGCTGCACACGTTCGAGATCATCCAGTGCTGCGAGTGCTGCCTTCCAATCCATTTTGTCTGCTGCGATCGCAGCACGCACGATCAGCCATCGCGCCCGCGAAGCTTCGGGCAGTCGCTCCAATGCAAGCTGCTCATCACTCCACTTGGTGAGTTCATCGTTGCCTGCGTTTCGTAAATTAATCTGCATCAACTCCGTGGCGACGGCATTAGCAAATGCTGGATTCCGTGCCAGACTCTGGAGACGCTTGCGCGCATCATCAATCTTTCCCTTGCGCTGCTCAATGCGCGACAGTGCAATCTGAGCCGGCACATAAAGCGTGGAATAATTCGCTATCGACGAAAGTTTTTCGACGGCTGCCTCATCACGCCCCAGTGTCGCATAAGCGGTACCGATCGCGTACGTGATTCGCGGGTCATTGAGCTTTCCCGCAGTCTCAAGGGATTCGAAAGCATTGACTGCCTGCTCCTTCAGCCCGAGCTTGAGGTACATCTGACCCAAGGCTGTCAAACCCATGATCTTGAAGGAAGTGACCTGTTTGGTCATGTCGAGATAAACCTGCTCCGCGGAGGGGAAGTCGTACTTCGCCTGATATGCCATACCGAGTTTGGTGGGCATTTCGACGTTTTCGGGAGCCAGTTTGATGGCGGTCTTGTACGAAGCGATCGCTTCATCGATCCGTCCCAGCGGAATCAGCGCATCACCTCGCCACCGATGCAGCAATGCCTCCTCGGGCTTTTGAGCGATCCATTCATCCAGCAGCGCCAGCGCACTCTCAAACTTTTGCAGTTGCGCAAGTCGGTCCATGACCTCGTATCGCAGCCGTGCCTGATCAGGCGTAATCATTTTGGCGATGGCTTCGAGTCGCTTGACGGATGCTTCGCGACTTTCACGGCCGTGCATGATGTCAGCCTGCCTTAACGCAGCCTGAGGGACCATCAAATTCGCTTGGATGAGCTTGTCATAAACAGCAACCGCTGCGGGTACGTCATTACGCATCAAATTGATCTTGGCGATCGCATCTCCCAGTGCCAAAGCCAATGGTTTACGAGCGCGGATTTGAGAGTTGTAACCGGGCTGGACAATCTGAAGAGCCTCGGTCGGACGATTAGAAGCCATCAGCAGTTTGGCCTGCGCCAGACGTGACAGAGGCTCCGCCATATCGGGGAGACTTTGAAACTTAATAAATTGCGTCCGGCCGGCATCGTAATTTTTCTGCTCCAGATAGAAATTAGTCAGGAGCGTGTATCCCAGCGGCAGATTGGGCTGAGCCGTGACCAGGGCGACAAGGTTTTCTTCCGCACGGAGGTAGTCTTTTTTCCGCAGATAAATGTCCGCCAGAATGAGACGCAACGAAGCATCGGTATTACCCGCTGCCAATGCACGGTTACAGATTGCCGCTGCATCATCGAGACTACCCAGACGGGTCTTGATCTGTGCGAGCAGGCCTGGATTTGATGCTTCGGTAACCTTTTTTTCATCGATCTGCGCAAGATGTTCATTGGCCTTGTCAGGTTGCTCAAGCACCTGATAGATACGGGCCGCGATGGCGTGAGCGTCCACGTTGTTCGGATCTTTTTCCAGGACCTTGCCGATCTGCTCCAGCGCATCTTCCATCAGAAAGAGGCTGGTGTAGGATCGTGCCAGGAGCATCCTTGCTTCGATATTGTTTGGCTCAGCGTTGACCACTGATCGCAGAGAGTCCACTGCCCGGTCAAACGATCCCCGTTGAAGATACAACCGACCCATGAGCTGATCGACACTCGCGTAGTCGGGGTATTTCGCTTTCAGCTCCTTGAGCATCTCACGGACCTCGCTGTCCTTGTTCTGCATGAGACGCATTTCAGCCAGCTTGAGTTGGCCCGAAGGCAAATCCGGGTGTCGCTGCACGAGCATCTGCGCGTATTGCTCCGCTTTTTCGAACTGCGACAAGAAGGCATAACCATCCACCAGGATGACCAGATGTTCATCCAGCAGCGGCTTGATTTTTTCTGTTCGCTCCAACACTTCACGGACACGGTCAGGGTGACCTTGCGATTGATCAAAAATGACTTTGAAACGAATCGCCCGCGGATCGCTGGGGTTGTTGTCATAGTTGCGGGTAATTTCGTCACCCGCGTCCTGGAACTTGCCCTCAGCAGTGATGATCGCAACCTTGATCTCCATGTACCGCGGATTTTCAGTCAGCGTCGGTGAGTTACGACGATCGAGATCAATCGCTTTCTGAATCGCTTCTTTCGCCTGCGATAGATTGTTGGTCTTCCAAAGTGCCATCGCGTAAAGAACCTGAATCTGCGGCGAGTTGGCAGCATCTGTCGAAAGTTTCGCGAGGATGACTCGCGCGTCCTCAAACTTCGCCTGTTCGTAAAGTGCCTGTGCCTTGAGGTAGCGGGTGGTGATGTCCTTGGGCTTGCTCTTGAGCGCAGCATCAAGCAGCGGCAGTGCCTTGTCCGATTCGTTCGCCAGCAGGTGCAGCTTGGCGGTGGCTATTTTCGCAGCAGTCATTTTTTTCTGTGACTCTGCGAGCGCATCGCGGATTTTCCAGCCCAGCTCGACACGGGCGGACGATGGCTGGACGCTATCGGGCATGGCAACCAGCGCGTAAGTCAACTGCTCGTAGATACCAATAGGCAAATCTTTTTCCTGTGATATTTTCTGAGCCAGCGTCCAGATGGCCGACCAGTCTTGTTGATCAAGAAGCAGGCGGGTGTACATGCTGGCGGCATCGAAGTGTCGCGGGTCAGCATCAATAGCGTTCTTGAGTTGCTCACGGGCATCAGCCATCAGCGCGTCGTGCTGTTGCCGCATACGACGCAGCTCATTACTGACCGCCTGCTGTCCATCAAGATCAGCTTCTTTAAGGGCTCGTTCCTTGTCACGGATATTCCGCTGGAGCCGCATGGCCTCGGCCTCAGAGAATCGAGCGCGGTAAAAGCTCGCGTCACCTTTGCTCTTGCCGGTGGTTTCAATCCAATCAGCCTGTTCCCGACCCAGCTTCAGCGTTTCGTCAAAGATTGCCTGAGTTTTGGCGTTGGTATTGAAATCTGATTGTGAAAAAAGCGTACTCAGCTTCACCATCGTCCACTGAGCCTTGAGCCGTCGCGCTTCTACCAGTTCAGGGTTTGCTTTCGCAAACTGATCGATTGTCTTGAGTGCGTCATCAAGACGAAGGAGTTGCATTTGTGCGCGGACTTTAATCTTCGTGGCTTCAACATCGCCGGGCTTCTCCTCCAGGAGGCTTTCAGCCAGTTGAAGAGCCTGGTCGGGCTTACCGTTTTTAAGTGCCAGGTTCGCATTGCGCATGCGCAGCTCGGCACTATCACCGCAACCGACAAGCATGCCGCTCAGCACCAGAACCAGCGATAACGACTTGATCATCCGTTTCATCTGCATCACTCCACGATTGCCCCATCCGGAATGGCGGGGTCGATGATTCCTACTTGAGGCGGGGTTGACTTGGCCGCCGCTTCAATCCTTTCAACCAGTGCGTCAAACCTCGCTCCGGTTACGTTAAGTCTCTGCAACTGATCTCGCGTCTCCTTGGCTGCGTCCAGATTACCGCTGTCCAACTGCAACTCCGCTAGATAAATCAAAACAAGCGGATCGCTGGGACGTTTGGTGTTGAGATATGACACAGCCGGCAGCATGATCGCCGGACTCAGCGACATGCGAGCGGTGGACAACACCCGATCGACCAACCACAGAGGAGCATTCTCCATGGCTTCGGATTTGATGATTTCCGTCATGGCACTCATGAGCTTGCGATCGGCTTTTCCCGCTTTGAGTGCCTCTGTGCCCAGTAAACGCATTTCCAGTGATCGATCGGGATTGGTCACTGCCAGTGCCTGAAAGGCAGCTGCTGCAACGTCAGGATTACCCATCTCAAGCGCCGCCCTGGCAGCGAATTCCGCCGCAATCAGACGCATCTCCGAATCGGCCGCCTCCTGATCAATCAGACTCCGTGCATCGGCAGCCGCGTGAGCAGCATCATTGAGCGCCAGATTGATTCGCGCCCGGCAAAGCGTCGAAAGACCCGCATTCATCTCACGGACAAGCTCGATTACATCGCGCATCCTCGCCTGGTCCACGTCGGCCATGGCGTCAGCGATTACCATCATCGCTGCGGCATCATTCCACGGATGACGCTTCAGCAGGTCACGGAGTGCCAGATTAACCGCGCCGACATTCCGGTTGCGGCGGGCAAAGCAAAGATCTGACCACAATCGCACCATTGAGTACCTGGGAAGCTCGACATCAGAGGGGCTTTCATCACTCAAGAGTGCCAGTCTGGACTCTTGTTCGTGTAGCTCGTTGGCATCCGGCCACCGCTGGGCAGCAAGGGTAAGCATGTCCCTCGCTTGCGCCAGAAGCGGAGGAACGAAGCGGTTTTCGCGCAGACTTGCGCGGCCGGTGGTGGGGGCAGGCTCAGAACGGGTATAACTCGGTCGGCGAGCTTCTCGCAAGGTGAGCGGATCAGGCTCCAGTGAAACGCGCATGGCTCTTACAACCGTCCATGAGACTCTCATCCGTACCCCGCCCTCGGCACGACGCCACGCATCCACAACATCAATAAATGGATCTCGAACCAGTGAAGGACGATCGAGGCGACCATCTAACCACATAACATCGTCGAGCGCCATCGCCGCAGCCAGCGCAACGTGAGTCGGCGTCGCCAGCTTCGCTCCCTGGTTGCTCAGGAGCGTGCTCAGACCACGGCGGTCCACCTTGTCCACCAGCAGCGCGATGCGATACGCACGCACGCGAGGATGATTCGGCGACAGTGCCGCAGCCGTCATGATGTCCTGTTCCGCCAGCGTCGAGGGACCTCCGCTGATTAGTGAATCAATCAACGCCAACCGGAAGACCAGATTGTCGTTATCGCGTTTCAGACTTTGCTGAAGCCAGAGTTCGGACTGATTTTTATCTCCCTTGGCTGCCAGCGCAATGCCATACGCGCCCATGACCTCTGGAAATTGCGTTTCTTCCGCCAACGGTTTGATCGCTGCGATCGCTTCGTCCACCAATCCACGATTGAGCATGGCTGTGGAGAGCAGGCTGACCAATGTCGGATGAGAAGGATGTTTTTCGAGGAGTCGGCGAACAAGCTCCTCAGCAGCGGGGGCATTACCGCGAGCCAGACGAAGCCTGACTTGAGCAATGTCCAACCGAAGCGAATCAGCGCCCACCAGTGAGGAGTGATTGATCAGTTTTTCAGCACAGTTGACTTCGTCGTCTGTAACCGGCAACCCATAACTTCGTTCCAGACTCAGCAAAGTGTCTGCAACAGCACCGGCAACGTGGCGTGACAGTTTGGGAAGCTCGGCCAAGTCCTTCGCCTCAGCGGTCGCGGTATCACGATCTCCCGCACGCCACGCTGCTCGTATGAGCATGTACCGCGGCTGCGGATCGTTCGGCATCTGCCTGCGCATGCTGCGGCTGAGCCGATTGACAGTGGTATCGGAAGCAGCCATCTGCCGCTGCATGAGTTCCACTGAACCCGACGGCTGAGGCAGCGATGCCTCGATCATTTCCGGCGAGTGAAGAATCCTGAACATCAACGCGGATCGAACGTCCCGCTCGGTGGCTTCCATCATCGCCAATGCGGGATCGCCCGGATGTTTCAGCGCAAAGGTTTCACGACGCTGAGTAGCGTAAGCAAGCAGACTTTCCACGTCGGGACGAACCGACGCGATCAATGGGGCGGGCGTGCGTTGCACGATGTCGTCTGCTTCGGTGACAAAAGCCTTGGCTTGGAGTGAAGCCGCATCGTACGAACCGTCTCGATCCAGTGCTTCGAGCACCAATCTCGCCTGATGATGCAATCCCTTATCCAACAAGGCGCGGGCCTCGACCAAACGAGCCTGCCGGTGATAGGGATCGATCTGGCTGATCTCCAGTGCCGCACGGAGGCTCACTTCTGGATCTTCCGATTGGAGCAGCGGCTCGTACTTTGCCAGGCGATACTTGGCTAGCCATACCCGGCCGGTGTAAGCAAGCACACCTGCAACCAGCGTGACAAGCAGGATGATACCGATGAGCCGCCGCGATAGTTGAAGCGGTGCTGGCGATGGGTTAGAAGGCACGATACTCAATTAAGCCCCTTATGTATGGCGGGCATCAGTTCCCGTGCCGCGTTAAGTCCCAGCTCACGCGCCTTCTCCAGATCGTTACCATCCATCGGTACTGAAAACCGGATAAGAGCTCCAGAGGTGCTTCGTCGAGTCAGACCGTTCAAGACGATTTTGAACTGCTGACTCCAGTAACTGTTGGTGTACTCGTCGCCGCATTTGTAGATGTACATGTGGTAGATCTGTCGCGCACCTCGCTGGCTCACCAGTTCACGCAACACGATGTGACCCGGCCCGGGGACATCCAGTGAAATATCAGCCTTGTGTACGATCTGATCACCGCCGCCTTCCAGGCAGACATCCGGCGGGTGAGTACCTTTGCGATTGTCGGGGCTGAAAACGATCAACAAGTCAGCTTCACGATGTGAGGCACGGTCGAAGAAACGACGGTACACGTAATCATTGGTTTCGAGGATCGCCAGCGTCAATTCGTCGAGTGTTTCGTCAGCACTCTCAAACTTTTTCCCATCAATCATGATGGTCTGAGGCACCGCGTGGCGGGCGACATTACTGTTGTTTTGCGCGACTGCCTTGGTTGACCAGAAAAGACTCAAGCCTGCGGATAGCAGCAGCGCGAAAAGAACCGTTGGCCGAAGCGTAGCTGGTGATGCGCCGCTGCCGCGAGGAATTCCGTCAAGAAATCCGAGCAAGCGGGTATCTGCCCAGTTGCGTTTGAGCATCCGTCCGGCAAAGAGAATGATCTGCTCGATGCCAAAGAGCATGGCCAGTGCGACGATGAAGACCAGCAAACCCGACATATCGTGAAACGTGCTATTGGGACCCGCGGCATCCACGCCATAGTAGTTAGCGACGAGATTAAGCGACGTGATGCGAACGATATTGGTTGCCATGGCCACCGGTACCGCCATGAGCAGCATGAAGATGCGCCAAGGGCCTTTGACACGGCAAACCACGGCAAACAAAGCGGCAAAACAGATCAGCGAAATAAGACTGCGCAGGCCGCCGCAAACATTTTCGACAACCAGTTCCTTGGGTAATCCATCAGGGCCTGGTTCGAGAATAATTGTGGCACCCTCCATGATGGCAGGTACTTTGAAGATATGGTTGGTGATCCAGAGAGCCGACTCGCCGGCAAAAAACTTGAGCTGGAAATTGAGCTTGAAAATCCAGTCCATGGGCAGCGGCACCATGAAGACCAAAAATGCAACCGGCAACCAGTATGCCTTGAGCAGGGTCCATCCACCCCAAAGCAGAAGAAGTGCCGCCAGCACGCCAATCAGAGCGAATCCCGAAGGGAACATGACTCGTGCATACACGCTGAGCACATGAACGAGCAGCGAAGCCGCCAATGCAACACCACCAATAAGATTGGCGGAGAACGTCCGTTCCGTCGGCGTACCTACTTTTCGATATATCAAAAACGCAATCAGCAGCGATACCGCCGGAACCATCGGGCCGTGGGTGTAATAGGAATCACCTTCGGTGAGTCGATCACTCAGGCTCCACTTCACCTTGTCCCAGCTTGGGAACCAGCGATACCACATATCGCCAAATGTGTAATACCAGCCAACCGCCAGCAGCGCGAAGGTCACCAACAGGCCGAACAAGGCACGACCACCAGCACGCGGTGTCGCGTCGGTATCGGCCACGGGAATAGGAATCCCCGCATGGACATGCGGCACTTCGCTCGATGTCACCGGGTTGCTCGGCGTCGTCTGACTCAAGGAATTCCTCTCACGATGGCTGGACCCACAAGTCGCGTCAGCCATACGGGCAGTTTCTGCCATGTCTCGATACGACGTTTGTGTCTGGGGTTGTCCGGGCGAACCGCATTGATGTCACCGCGACGCACGTGATATTGCCAGACGGTCGGGTGCGGCTGCGCCCCCCATTGTTTCTTGAACTTGTACGTCCCCGAATCAACGCTGGATCGACCAAAATCGAATTCCCGGCTTCCTCTGGCGATCGCTCGCAGGAGAAGCTGGTGGTACATCCACATATTTGCGTTTGTCGAATTGAACTCTCGCAACGCACTGGCGGACGGTACCTGAGTCGATCCAGCCGCATGGATGAGCAGGGCTCCCGCGATCGGCTGGCCTTTGTGATGTACGACCGCCATCTCGGCGTCACCCTCCAGCCGCCCCAGGATCGACGCGAAAAATTTCCTCGCGTACACCGGTGTGCCTAAATCTCGCATGTTGATGGCAAAAACATGATAAAAATCGTCGAGCACTTCCAGACCGCCCCATTTGAGGGTGAGGTCGCTTTTATCCCCTTTGCGAACCAGATTGCGGGCTTTGGAATCTATGGCACGCCAGAGTTGTTCGGCACCGGGTTGACCGGCACCGGGTAATGCCTCCTCAACTGCCTTGCCTTTGGCAGGTGGGACCGGGGCGTGAGGGTCCGGTAACGTCAGGACCATCCGCACTTTTTCATCACGAGAGGCCCCCAATTCCTTGTGAGCCAAAGCCTGCCCATGACGCAGCTCGAGGTATTGAACATCGTGGTCATCAGCAAGTGATACCGCACGCTCGATCAGATCAGCCACGACGCGCTCATCATTGGTTGCGATGCCGGCACGATTCAAATAGGGAAGGCTGACAAGAAAGCGACCAAACAATCGACTGGAAACCAGAGCCACCGGCAGGTAGCCGTCGATTTTACCATCGGCGGAGCGTGAAATAATGGAAAATGGCCGATGGCCGAGGCCTTCGTGAAGGATATCCAGCCACCGTGGATCGTGCTCACCGCAGGCACCACTAGGGGCCGTCGCTAGAAACGAACGCACCTCCTGCTCAAGCGCAGGGTTCTGCTTTGATAGAACTTCGATTGCCATGCCGTGTTCCGCGCCGCGCGCAATGCGCCCCTGAAGCCCTGATGCAATTTTCGATTAACGGGCACGCCTCTCATCGGCAATCTGACCGCCGGCCTGCGGTCGCGTCATCGGATCATAATATCGGACTCAGGTTATCGGCGAAATGTCACGTTTTACATCCCTAGCGGCTTGGCGGGCACTCCCCCGACCTTCGCGTTGGCATCAACGGGCTTAATGACCACCGCACCGGCACCCACGATCGCACGTGGTCCCACGTCGGCCATCACAATCGCACCAGCACCAATCCACGCACCAGCACCAATCGTTACCTTCGTAAACTCCTGTGGATTGTCGCGCATTACAGTGCCTGCCGCAGCAGTCTGTCCGTGTTGATGACGACCACTGAGAATCTGTACCCCATCCGCAAGCATCACATCGTCACCAATCTCTGCCCAGCCGATGGAGCAGAAACGCCCGATGTAAACGCGGTCACCTACTGTCGCCTGGGCTTTGCTGAAGACCGACATAAATCCGAAATACACATTGACGCCGACTGATGACAAAAGCGTTTTGTAGAAGCACTGTCTCGCGTACACACCCAGAAAGCCGGGGAGCCGTCCGATACGTTCACTAGCTGCACTGAACGCCCGCATCTGGCCGAGGATGGGCTTGCAGAGCATATACGCAATCAGAATCGGCAAGGCGCGGATGAAGCCGAAAATGGTGCCCAGAAACTTTGCCATTAGCTAACTATCGGCGAAATGAACACCTTCCCAATGGGGGAATGAGCGTCACGGCATGCCGCGGGATTTTAAACAGATCGATGATTCATGTTTCGTGGATTCACTACCGTGCGGCGGCGACTCGACGCTGACCTTTGGGGGGCGGACTGGCCAACAACTTGTCGTAGATCGCTTTCTCTTTGGCCATTCGCTGTGTGAAACTGTATGACTGTTCGATGTGCTTCCGTCCGGCCGCAGCAAGTCGCTCACGTACCGCAGCATTGCTTGCAAGACGTTGCATGGGACGTGTCAGGCCGTCAATATAACCGATCGGACAGAGCAGCCCCGTCTGGTCATCGGTAATCAATCGCGGCACACCGGCTACACGAGTCGAAACAACCGGCACCCCCATCGCCATCGCTTCCAGCACGACATTCGGCAGGCCTTCCCGCAGGCTGCTGAGAACGAAGATGTCCAATGCATGATAAAGCTCGATGGTGTCAGCCCAGAAGCCCAGCAACCGCACCCGATCTTCGAGTTTAAGGTGTCGGATTAGAGCTTCGAGGTCCGCGCGTGCATCGCCGTCGCCTGCGATCCAGAGTTCGACATCAAGCCCTTGACGAATCAGATTGTCTGTCGCGCGGATCAGATTATTAAAAGCCTTCTCTGCGCTGAGACGCCCTACCGCACCGATTACTAATCTCCCCGGAGGTACGTTGAACTTCTGCCGCAGAGGCGACTGTTCTGCGGGAAACTTCCGTTTGAATGTCCGCTCATCAATCGCATTTTCGATCAGCGTGCAACGCTCTTGCGCAACGCCTAGCTTCAAACACCTTTCCTGTAAGTCATCTGACACCGTGATCACATGGTGGTAGTAAGGCAACGACCAGCGATCGACCATGTAATAGAGCGGCGTGCGCGTGGTGTGCTTAACCCAGCCATGTACGGTGGTGACGAGCTTCATGGACCAGAACGGCCGGAGCATCAGGCCGATTGCGTTGGACTTGTAATCGTGCGCATGCCAGACCTTGACGTTGTACAGCCGGCAGGCACGGAGCATCGCACGGAACGGCGTGCGATCCAGCGGCCCCTTATCGGGAATGCTGATAAGTGGGCAACCAAACTCGGCTGCGCGTTTCTTCACAGCTTCGTAGCCTGCATCATTGGGCGGATGCATGTAGGCGGCAGCAAGCCAGTAGTTGGAGTCAGCCAGAAACGGAGCGGAGAGAAGAATCGTTTTGTCAGGTCCCCCGCCGGTATCTGTGACGACACGTGTGTGGAGCACCACTTCTTTGGCCGCTGCTGGAGGAGGCGGCCAATCGCCGGGTAAATCTTCGCGCTGTTGCCTCCGTTTGGCCATAGGTGTATGCAGGTACGCCATTCAACCCAGGATCATTGCCTCAAACTGCCGTGCCTTTTCCTCCCATGTCTCCGATACCAGCCGTTTCCGTGCATCCAACTGTTTTGCCGGAACTCCCTCCGCGGCTCGCAACCGGCAAAACGTCAGAAATTCCTCCGCCGATTCCACCACATCTGACGCATCAGCCCAATCCTGCGTCGCGGGCAGTTTTCGTCCAACTACCGGCTTGCCCGTCGCCAGGTACTCTTTGAACTTCAGCGGCTGCATCGCACGGGTTACGGGCATGTCGGCGTAAGGCATGACAAGCACATCCGCTGCCGCAGCCACACTCGGCAATTCCTTGTAGGACATCGGCCCAGCCCACACGATCCGCTCGTGACCAAAAAGTCCTACTGGAGGAGCCTGTTGCGGTCCGACCAGCACGAGCGTTCCGATCCCAGAGTTCGCCAACGCGAGACACCATACCGCATCAAGCCTTGCGTCTATCAAACCCCAGAACAGGAAGATCGGTCCATGGAGAGCACGTTTCGAGCCTAGAAGTCGGTCCCGCGGGGTTTTGGCGCCTGCTGGTTCCGTTTGCAGCGATCCTGAAGACTGGGAGTCTTCATTATCCCAATCCGTGGCTGCTCCCCGCCAATGGCTTAGGTCTATACCATGCGTTAATAGGGAGATAGGTTTTGATGTAAAGCCCGATAACCGCGTGCGAAGTGTTTCCGAAACAGCAATCAATACATCGCATTGAGGAGTAAGTTCTCGCTCCATTTCATCCATCACTCGACCATCCGAGCCGGGCCAAATCGAGAAATCGTCCACGCAGTAGTAAACCCAAAGATCAACATCGAGTCCCCTTTCGGCGGTACGGCGAAGTAGATCGGCTGTAATCGGAAGCGTGGTAATGGCAATCCGAATCTGACCCGTCATACGTGGGCCAAGCGCAGCATGGACCGCGTTCGCCATCTGTTTCGCATTGAAGTTCCGTTGTCGTCGGGTGCGGAACCCTGGCCACATACGCGGGCTTATCACCGTTAGATTGGGAGGAAGGGGATCAATGCTCTGTCGCTTCGAGATTCCTGTCCACTGACCGATCTTCTTGAAAACCTTACGAAAATCATCGAACGAGAGACTGGGGGCACGGGTGCCAATGGTATTAACCCACAGAGTCGGATATCGCGACAGGAGTTGCTTTACGAGATGCTGGCTGCTGGAGGGGTGACGACCCCAGTCATCGGAAAACATGATCAGCCGCGTGCTCGGCGAGTGCTGGGTCATAAGTCGATTCTATCGGAGCTATCGAAAACCGTTGGTCGCCTCAGCAGGAAAAATCCCCTATCATTTCTACACCGCGAAGGATTCCGCTTTATGGGTATCGAATCAGCATTGCCGACCGATGGCGTTTTAACGACGCAACTTCAGAAAGTTATCAACTGGTCACGTCGCAGTTCGCTCTGGCCGATGCCCTTCGCCACCGCCTGCTGCGGTATTGAACTGATGGCCACAGCGTCATCACGGTTCGACCTGGCTCGCTTTGGTGCGGAGGTCATGCGATTCAGTCCGCGACAGAGCGACCTGATGATTGTCGCCGGGCGCGTTGCGGTAAAGATGCTCCCGGTCCTCCAACGCATTTACCAGCAAATGACAGAACCCAAGTGGGTGATCTCAATGGGAGCCTGCGCCAGCACTGGCGGAGTTTTCGATACCTACGCCGTCGTGCAAGGCGTTGACCAGTTTATTCCCGTTGATGTGTACGTCCCCGGCTGCCCGCCACGCCCCGAAACACTGATTGAGGGCATCATGGCGATCCAGCGCATCGTAGATCGTGATGGAATGCCGCCGTCGGGAGGTAAGCGGCGGCCTCTTCAGATCGCGATTGAACCCACACACACCCTCAGTCCACAGCCCGTGCCATTGACGGTTTCACTGAGTTGATCGATTCCTGACCAATCAGTTCGTTCGTCAGCGTCTCATGCTTTCAGACGTATCGTGATTCCGCGAGCCGGAGCAGTTGGTTGCATTACTTGGAGTGTTGCGTAGCCGGCTTTATCGTCCGCGCATTATCGTATCGCTGTGCAATGGGCATCCGCCGACCAAATCCAAATGCACGGCTGGTGATCTTCAGTCCCGGTGCTGCCTGCTTGCGCTTGTATTCGTTGAGATCGATCAAGCGAACCATCTTCAGTACCACGGACGGATCTACGCCGGATAATTCCGCGACAATTTGCCCCGCTGATTGTTCACGCTCCACATAACGCTCAACAATCTGATCAAGCACATCGTAAGGCGGTAACGAATCCTGATCGGTTTGATTCGGACGAAGCTCCGCACTTGGTACTTTTGTGATTGACGCTTCGGGTATCACCGCACCGTTATAGGCACGGCGAAGCGGCGAGTCAGACGAATCATTGATCCAGCGTGAAAGCTGCCACACCATCGTCTTGGGTACGTCGCTGATAACCGCCAGCCCGCCAGCCATGTCACCGTAGAGCGTGCAGTAACCGACAGCCAACTCGCTTTTATTACCCGTAGTCACAAGCAGTGAACCGAATTTGTTGGAGAACGCCATCAGGATCACACCTCGGATGCGAGCCTGAATATTTTCTTCCGAGGTATCGGGTTTAAGTCCGGCGAACGCTGGAGCGAGCAACCCTTCAAAGGCGCGGTGTGGTTCGTCAATTGGGATTCGATCGAACTTGATACCCAGACGCCGAGCGAGATCGGCCGCATCATCCACGGACCCCTGAGAGCTGAAGCGAGAGGGCATCGTAATGCCCCGCACGTTTTCCTTGCCGATGGCAGCGACCGACAGTGCAGCGCAAAGCGCGGAATCAATACCTCCCGACAACCCCAGGACGATTGACTTAAATCCACACTTGCGACAGTAATCATGGAGACCCAATACCAGTGCGTGGTACGCCGATTCGATACCGTCCTTAGGGGCGGAGATTCGTCCGGTACCAGTGACAATCGGCGGTTTTGTCCTGACTTTCTTCGTGGGCTTAACGGCGACTTTTTTCTGCTTCAGATCAACAATCAGCAGATCAGGCTCGAAGTCTTTTGCCTGCGCAATGATATTCCCGCCCGCATCGACCGCGCAGCTATTGCCGTCAAATACCAGTTCGTCATTACCGCCAACCTGATTGCAGTAGAGCAGCGGCAGGCCGTGGCGTTTGGCAGCATGTTGAAAGAGCTTGATGCGGAAGGCGTGCTTACCAACGACAAAGGGCGATGCGGAGCAGTTAATCAAAATCTCCGCGCCGGCTTCGGCAAGTCGCTGAACAGGATCGTCACGATAAAGCAGGCGAGGCATAAGCTCGCAGTCATTCCAAAGATCCTCACAAATGCTCACGCCCAGGCGTATCCCCAGGTGATCACACACGGTGACGGGCGGCCCCGGCTCAAAGTAGCGATGCTCATCGAATACGTCATAGGTAGGTAACAGGCTTTTGACAAAACGATGCACAATTCGACCACCGGCGCAAAACGCAGCCGCGTTGTACAACGACCGACCCACCGCCTGGTCCGACTCCGCCGGATAGCCAATGATTGCAGCAATATCGAAGCATGAACCTGCTAGTTCCTCCACCGCTGCAGCACACTCATCGATGACCGTCGGCTTGAGCAGCAGATCCTTGGGTGGGTAGCCAATGACGGTAAGCTCGGGGAAAACTACCAGCTCCGCGCCTTGTTCACGGGCATCCATGATTGCATGCCGCACTTGCGCGGCATTGCCGACAATATCACCAATGGTCGGGTTCGTTTGCGCGAGTGCGATGCGCATGGTGAGAATTGTAGTGCTTCCCGCTCAATCGCGGCGGAGGCACGGCCTGAAAAGTATCTTGGACCTATCGCCTTACCAGAAACAATCGTTCCTCAGATGATTACTCCATTGACCCCCGCTGTGAGGCCGCCTAACTTGGGAGCGATGAAATACGCAAACGCAGGGTTCTTCATCCTCGTCGGAACAATGGCTGTCGCGTTTACGTTCGGCAGCTCCGGCTGCCGCTCTCTGTCCACAACGCAACCTGCGGATTCCTCGCGTGGTCGAGACCAACTCAACGAAGGCAAACGACTCAATGAACAAGGTCTCAGCGATGACGCTCTGGTAGCATTCACAGCGGCACTGAAAGAAAACCCGCGCCTGGTCGAAGCCCAGATGGGAATGGGTGACATCTACCGTAAGCGCGGTGATTACGAAAATGCCGGTGTTGCATATGAGAGCGCGACAAAACTCGATCCGATGAGCTTCGAAGCCCATTATTACCTCGGCCTGATGCGCCAGCTCATGGGTCGAATCGAGGAAGCGGTTTCGAGCTATCTGCGTGCGATCGCGATTAAGCCCGAGAGTATTGACGCCAATCAAAACCTCGCCAGCGCGTATCTCCAGCTAAATCGTCCCGGTGACGGTCTGGCATACGCCAAGCGTGCAGCGGATCTTTCACCACAGAATCAAGCTGCCTGGGCAAATCTCGGTGCCACCTACAGCCTGTTGGCACAATACGACGATGCGGTCGATGCCTATCGACACGCAGCGGAACTGGGTGAATTGGAGGAACCGATCCTGCTGGGCCTGGCGGATGCGCATATCAAGTTGGGGCATTACGACCGCGCCGCGGCTGTGCTGCAAACTCAGCTACGAAAACAGCCGACTGCCACCGCGTATGAACGACTCGGATATTCGCAATTCAAACAGCGGCATTACGACGATGCGCTGGCGAGTTTCCGCGCCGCACTCTCACTCGACGCCAATGACGTAGCTTCGCTCAACGGTCTGGGCGTTGCGTTGATGACGTTGTACGTTCAGTCGGGACGTAACATTCCGCAACAACGAGATCAGGCACTTGAAGCGTGGCGAAAAAGTCTGACGATTCGCTCCAATCAGCCCAAAATCATCGATCTCGTTACACGTTACAGAAGGCTGTAATATCGAGTCTTACTTTCCCGCCCCAACCGCTGCTGATTCATAGAGCCGGGCGAACTGCTTGCCCTGCCTCCCCTTCCATGAACCCTTGTGGTAGCCATAGCCCGCAATCAGCGGAACCGCCAAAGTCGCTTCACTGAAGACCATCTGCTCCCACGCCAAGTCCACTTTGCCCCAACTTGACGCTTCTTTAAGCGTTGAGCTAGATAACGCGCCATCACGAACATCCGCTACGGTGACCTGAACAGCATATTTGTGCATCGGGGCTTCATAGCCGAGGACTTCAGCGGCGACCACGATGTCCTGCACAAAGTTCTTGGGAACCCCCCCGCCGACCATGAACAAGCCCGTCGTCGGATTTTTGAGCTTGATCTGCGTGAGTTCGTAAAAGTCTTTCGCCGAGTCGATGCTCACCATCGGCTGACCGGCCTGGGTTCGTGCATGCTGATGGGCAACCAGTCCGAATCCCGCAGAGCAATCGGAAAATGCAGGACAAAAAATCGGCACGTCATTTTCATAGGCAGCCAGCACGATCGACTCTTTATCCTTGCCGTACTTCTGGAGGTATACCCCCATCTCACGGATGAACTCTCTCGACGAGTATGGCCGCGGCTCCAGCGAATCAGTAATTTTCATCATTACGTCATCGCAGATGCGCAGCTCGTCCTCGTCTATGAACGTGTCATAGATACGGTCAATCGCCAGTTCACGAAGTTCACCGTCAAACATGCCGGATTTGTGTTTATCTTCAGCGATGTAATGCTTGAACCCCAAGGCCTCAAAGAAATCCTGATCCACGATGTTGGCACCGGTGGAAACAACAGCGTCAACCATCTTGTTGCGGATCAAATCCACAAACACCTTTTTCAGGCCGGCACTGATAAGTGAGCCTGCAAGCGTAAGGATGATTCCGCATTCGCGGTCTTTGAGCATTCGGTCAAAGATGTCGCTGGCCCGCTGAAGATCGCGGGCGGAGAAGGCCATATGCTGCATGGAATCGACCAGAGGTACGACGTTATGCCGAGTGATGTCGATGTGTTTGACAGTGCGTGAAAGCAGTTCCCGTTTTGCCGGTGAATCGGCCATGTGAATCCCCTTCTCGTCAGACACGCGGACGGAGCACGCGGCGCAGGGCGCAACGATATTTTAGCGAGGTTTTCCCGTCGTGAAGGGACTAGGCGCGTTCAACGAAATAATTTTTCTATTTTGAGTCTCTGCAAAGATACTACACGGATGGCACTCGGTAGGTTTTGATTCTTCATCCGCCCCTCGATTGCTTAATCACCTCCACGAACTGTCGCGCCAGACCGGTCAGCCCCTTCCAATCCTTCGCTCTAATCAAATCTTTTCTCACCAACGACGATCCGACCCCCAGGCAGGCAGCTCCTGCCTTGAGCCAATCAGCGGCGGTTGTCAGGTCCACGCCACCAGTTGGCGTGAGTTTCAGGTGCGGCATGGGAGCCAGCACATCCTTGAAATACTGAGGTCCGAATAGATTGGCGGGGAAAACTTTCACCATATCCGCACCGGCCTGCCAGGCCGTAATAATTTCAGTCGGCGTCAATGCACCGGGAATCACGGCCTTATCGTAGCGATGGCAGATCTCAATCACCCCAAGGTTTGTCGTCGGGGCGACGACGTACTGCGCACCGGCAAGGATGGCTGCACGGGCGGTCTCCGCATCAAGGACACTGCCAACCCCTACGATGAACTCTTTACCGAGTTTCGTTGTCGCCTGATGGATCACATCCAGCGCGCCGGGAGTGGTCATGGTTACTTCAGCGACGTTTGCACCGCCCTCACCCAGGGCGCGGAAAACATCAATTAACTGGTCGGCACTGTCGGCACGAATCACGGCGACAAGGCCGGCGGTCTCGATCTGGGAAATAACAGCATTACGTCCGGTGATTCGCATGGAAAATCGTCTCGAATGTCAGAATAAAGTTTCTAACTCATGATCGCAGCGAATAACGTCCAGTGTAAATGAAACAAGGCCGCGATGTTGATCGCGACCTTGATTCGTTCTTAAGAGCTGATGAGCCCTGAATCTTCAGGCCTGTGGCTTGATCTCGAAGATCGACTGCGTACGCAAGACCATCCCCGTCGCGCCGATCAGGTGATAGCTCTGAAGGTGGAACTCCTTCTTGTACTTCTGCACATCCAAGAGCGAAAGGCAGGGGTTGCCTTCGTGATCTTTCCATTCGTGGACCATTGCGTCCGCTTCACCTGCTAAATCGCGCATCTCGCGGAGCGTGGCAGCGAAGAGGTTGTCGCTGAGCGACTCAGTCTGAACGGAGGTAACATAGCCCAAACGACCTTCGGGCTCCAACTCGAAATCTTTTTCACCCAAACAGTGCAAAGCATGCACTAAGCCGTGCTCTGGTAAGTGATCACCGCTTTCGAGAACGGCCTCAGTCAGGCACTGACCTTCAATTTGAAACCGCACAACATGGCCACAAGGTGACAACCATGCCTCTACTTCGTATTCCCCATGTCGAAAAATCTTTCGACTCTGGAGATCAAAGAGCTCCGGGTGCAGTGCCCGGCGGTACAGCATGAGACGAAAAAGCTGTGCATTACTTGACTTATGAACACTACTCATTGTTTCCTCTGGGGTAAAAACGGCGGGTAATGCTGCATTATATCGGGGATATGTCTGGCGCGAAGCCTAAAAATCGGTATGACCACCTGATTTTCTTCCATTTTTGGAAGTGGAGAGCGATAAACATCACTGCCGATAACTCCTGTACACACTGAATGATCCGAACGGACAGCACCCTCGGATTATCCTCAATTTTCCGGTCCAACTGATGTCGAAACTTCTTGAAATTCACCGACGGCTCAATGCTGTCCATGACGAGTCGATCGATGCATCGATGGCCGCGGCACTCCCTACCGCTGATCCCGCGGCGGCAAAATTGATCGCCAAGCACCTACTCGAAAACGACCACCCCAACGCAGCTTTGAGCCTGGTTCAAAATTTTCATCTGCTACCAGGTGAAATCCAGACAAGTATCGTCACCCGAGCGTCAGCCTACTACCATGCTCTTCGACAGGCTGCGCAGAAGCGCAGTGGTCCTGGCCCCATCAATGCCATACAAATCGTCCGCAGGGCACGATCACCGCGGCTCGCTCATCTTTTGGTGGATCAATTACGTTTCGGTGATGCCGAGGTCCGATCGCTCGCCGCCGAAAGTCTGCTTGAGATGGCGCGAGAGTTGGCTGCTTCGGCAACTCATGACGCAGAAGCGGAACAGATTTTCATTACGGGTCTTGAAGAGGCGCTAAATCTATACCGTCATCATGGTCAACCGATGGTGCTGCTGGCGGCGGCAGCATTGATCCCGCGACCGATGGCCGGAATCTTCCGCATCCTTCAGGATCGCACGCATCCAGCTGCTGAGCCGATGGCCCGATTGATGGAGGGGCATTCCGCACCTGAATTTCGACGCTCTCTGTTGGTCTGGTTAAGGATGCCGCCACTCATGGATCCAGCCGTGCAACGACTGCACCGCATGGACGGAATGGTATTGGCCGAACCACTAAGATTCACACACTTTTTATCCATCGGAACAGCAACACGAGGACTTCGTCGTCTATCTGATGCCAGACGTCTTTGCCCGAGTGCCGAAATTACAGATGGGTTTCCTGCATCCATCAGGCGGACTGTCCCTCGCTGGATCAGGGCATTACCTCTCGATCCGCCGAATCAGATCGACGCCCTCTCAAAACTCATTCATAGTCACGATGTGGCGATGAAGATATCCCTGTTTCGAGCGTTGTTATCCATCAGTGAGCAGCCCGGCGGCGAGGGAGCGCATGATGTGCTCTCCACGTTTACTGATGATGCGGACCCCCAACTGGCAAGGATGGCATTGCGACATCTCGTCCGTGTTCGTTGGCCGGGTTTGGCGAAACTCCTGATCAAACTCGTCAATTCGCCCCACGCGGAGATTCGCCAACTCGCCGGTGGACATTTAGCTCCGCTGGGATTCACTCGGTTCTGGGACAGTTGGCCGCGGCTTAGTTTTGCCCAGCAAATCGCAGGCGGGCAGGCATTGATCAAACTAGATGCCACGTTTCACAAACATCTGGCAGAACGGCTGGCCCGACCTGAACGCGCAGCTCGGCTTCGTGCATTGGCAATCATTCACACACTCAACCAGGGACCATGGTTTGAATCGTCACTTCAGACTCTTTCGCACGATCTGGATGAAGTTATCGTCTCCGCGGTTGCGAGAGCAATGGGCACCTGTGACACGCCTGTGACTGTGGAAGCACTCGAAAGGCTTTTGCATCATCCTGACAGTCGTGTGCGTGCCAATGCCATCGAATCACTTCATCAACTCAAATCGACACGGCATGTGGATCGCCTGCTTGATATGGCCGAACGGGAAGAAAACCGTCCGCGTGCCAATGCGATCCATGCCTTGATGGAGATGCGTACCGGTGAAGCACTCACGTCGCTGGCCCGTATGCTTGCCCACCCCCAACCGGCACAGCGTACCAGCGCACTGTGGCTCATCGACCACTTGGGGTTAATCGACCTGTCACGTCACGTTGCGGAGATGTCCATTACTGATCGCGATGATAAGGTGAAGCGACGTGCCGGTGAAGTGATTCAGCATCTCATTACCGTACTGCGTACCGACACTCACCACCACGACCACAACCAGGGGGCAGCGTGATTCCGCTACTTCTGGCAAACACGCAAAAATTGGCTGGGGCTGCCGGCAGCCGGTCGGGAACCACTGCGACGCCGTCATGGGAGCTGATGCGCGATGCAATCCGCAACCAGCAGCCATCCGATTCCCTGGGTATATGGTGGCTGATCTTACTTGCAGGCACACTCGTTGGACTGCTGATCGCAGCCAGAACTTTTCGCTGGATTCGCGAGCGGCACCTGCGATCGAAACCGCTCCGCATCTTTCACCATCTCGCCAATGAGCTTGGTCTGCATCTGGCGGATCAGTGGCTCCTCGTTCGTATATCCCGGCAGCAACTTCTGCCTTCACCTCTGACGCTGATCCTCTCTTCAAGCACCCTTCGGCATCACGGCGAACAATTCGCACTGACCCTGTCAAACCGAAAACAGTCGCGTGTAATGCTGCACATTGCCGGAATTGATGCTGTGCTGTTTGGTGATAATTGATTTCCAAAAGCCGCCAGATAAAGCCAGTTTCCATTGATCCTGACATCACGATTACAAGAGCATTCCGGTATCACCTCGATGTCGCACATCCAGCCACCAGTATGAACTGATCACTTGCCTCACATACTCCCTTCCATTTAAATACTCCGTTCTCTCAGCGATCCAAGGAAGGAATGAGTATTGAGTATTGAAATTGAAGCGAAAATGCAGGTGACCGACCTGGCTGCACTTGAAGCCAAACTGGAAGCCGTCGGAGCCAAGCGCGGACCTGTACATCTTGAGATCAATCGTTTTTTTGACTCGCCATCCGGATCGCTGCGAATGGCCGATCAGGGACTGCGCATTCGAGTTGAGAAATCTACAGACGGCAGCCGCGAGGTCGTAACGATTACGTACAAAGGTCCGCGTGCTCAAAGCAAACTTAAGCAGAGACGGGAGACGGAGATCGTGGTTAACGACGCCAAGATCGCTGCGCAACTCCTCAATGATTTAGGGTATGTACAGACTCTGAGCTTCGAAAAACAGCGTCGTCGATGGGAGTTCGACCGCTGCCACGTGGATATCGACACGCTGCCCTACCTGGGCGACTACGTAGAGATCGAAGGACCAGACGACAAAGTCATCCTGGGGGTTCGTGAGAAATTAGGATTGGGTAAAGCCCCGCTGATTCGGGCAGGATATGCGGCAATGCTGACCCAATATCTGGCTGAACACCATCTTCGTGCAGAGCATGTCCCGCTCAAATCCTCGTGATGTCATTCACACGGTACAGTCGGCGCGACAGAACTGATCTGTGCCGTATCCGCTTCACCCAGCATCCGGGCTGTGCTGTAGAGCATGATTCCCGCGCCTACCATCTCCAGCACTTCCTCGACCAGAACTTCAGTGGTGTAGTAAGGCGTCTTGCGCAGGAACTTGTAAGAAATGATTTCCAATCCTACAGCCCCAACCAAAAAAGTAGCGGCTCCGAAGATCGCGCATCGTGCTGTGTAAGGTCGTATTTTCCATAGCACGCATACGTCACGCCAAACCCAGATCAGAATAATCAGTGCGAGGACTCCATACACCGGCATCCAACGGCCGGAGTTGTTAATCGCAGGAAGCCATGGAAATACTTTTCCAAGGTGTGTAATTCGTTCGTGAATACCCAGTGCCTCATCCGCGGACAGAAAGAGAAATCCCACAGCAGCGATGACAAAGAACCGGGGGCGAGGCCCGATCGTACCGTCGCAACGCGACGCAATGAGCAACGATAACGCAGCGATCAATCCCAGCTGTAATGATGAAAACCACGCGGGCAGGTTGTTTTCCGCGTCAAGGTCGAACATCTGAAACAGACCATCGTCATGGCTACGAGTCAGCCGCACGAAAATATATGCCAAGGCGAAAAACGTCGTTAGCAGAAGTGAGGCTGCCAAAAATATCCTGGCATCGCGTCTGTCGAGAACGGGTCGCGTTGTCATTGGAAATCCCCCGAAGGTGGTAACCCGATCGCCACAGAAATTTTTATCGGCAGGAATTCAACCCCTACTTAGAGCCGCACTTAACGATTATCCGTTAAAGGTTTATGAATTTACCAGTCGGTTAAGCAAGAATCGGTACCCGCAGACATGACTCGACGATGTGATTCATGAACAACTGATGAATCCGCGTCGTCAATGGGCCTGCGGATCCGTTACCAATGACGGTCGAATCAATCTGACTGACCGCTGCCACATGGGTTGTGCTGCCGCACATAAATACTTCATCTGCCGTCAGAAGTTCGTTGACCGAATAGGTTCGCTCGCGACAGGTCAAGCCGTGTTTTTTTAGAAGTTTCAGAATGATCGATCGTGTGATGCCGCCGAGGATCCAATGGTCAGCTGGATGGGTCCAGAACTCTCCTCCTCGAGCGATGAATAGGCTTGCACACGTGCCCTCCGTCACTCGGTCGCCTCGATGAAGAATCGCTTCATAACATCCCGCTTGTATAGCGCGGTTACGTGCCAGGACATTGGGCAGGAGCATCACGGACTTGATATCGCAGCGATGCCAGCGTTCATCATTCGCAAGGATGGTTTTGATCACTCGCGGCGGGGCTGCCGGATCAATAGGCTCCGCTCTCGAAGCGATCAACAGAACCGTTGGCTGAGTAGATTTGGGATATGCGTGGTCGCGGGGTGCTGCTCCACGGGAAACCTGCCAATAGAGCTTGGCTTCCGTCAGGCGGTTGCGACGGACCAGCTCATTGCTGAGGTCTTCAATACGCTGAGTGTCCGATGTAGGCTCGATTGCAATTTCGGTCATACTCCGTTGCAGCCGCTCAGCATGTTCACGCATCGCCAGCGGTTTGCTGCCGTAGTAACGGACGACTTCATAAACCCCATCCGCAAACATCGCCGCTCGCTCTTCGATGTCGAGACTTGCTGCGGTGCGGGGTAAAAAACGGCCATTCAGAAATACAACGGAGTCAGCGTCCATACCTAATTAAACCCCTCAAACTGAGGATTTCCCAATTCCGGTACCTCAATTTACACATCGGTCAGAATACCCGTGAGGTATTGGATTTATACGCGAGTCGGTCCTCCTCGGACGCCTTGTTTCGAGGTTGTTGTAATTCCGTGATAAGAAGTGAGTCGTGAAATCATCGAAGCGTGGACACACAGGAACCGATCCATTTCCCAGATTTCAGGCGTCACGCCGGTTATTTCAACGCCAATACCCGCGCTCCCGCAGCTGGTCTCGTGTCAAAAATCGTTGCCTCGATTCCTGTACGTTGCTTGTAGCCGTGTGCGAGTGCGTCGCGGACAGTACCAACCGCATCGGTACTTACCAGACTCACGGTGCAGCCACCAAAGCCGCCGCCCGTCATACGCGAGCCAATGACGCTGCCTGTCGCCATCATGTCGAACGCCAGATCCACTAACGTATCCAGCTCCGGACAACTTACCTCGTAATCATCGCGCAACGATGCGTGGCTCTGAAACATAAGTTGGCCAAATCGTTGCCAATCCGCACGCTGGGCTGCCTCTGCTGCTTCAACAGTTCGCGTAATTTCGTTAACCACATGTAATGCTCTACTGAATTCGACTCGATCGAGTTTCGATCGATTTGCTTCGAGCTGAGCCTTGGTAGCATCACGCAGGCTCCGAAGGCCAAGCTTCTGAGCCGCTGACTCACACTGCAACCGCCGCTGGGCGTATTCACCGCCCGTAAGCTCATGTCTTACGTTCGTGTTGGCGATTAGTATCGTCAGGTTCGGATCAGATAGCGGCACTGTCTTTGTTTCCAGCGACCGACAATCGAGAAGCAGCGCATGGCCGGCCTGTGCTAATGCTGCGATTGCCTGATCCATAATCCCGCACGGTACTCCGGCAAACGTGTGCTCCGCTTTTTGCGCAAGTAATGCCTTGTCCCATGCGGAGAATGAGCACACTCCCATCGCTTCCAACAGCGTGATCATCGACACTTCAAGAGCTGCACTGCTCGAAAGACCTCCACCCAACGGCACGTTGGAGTCAATAAGCGCATCAAATCCGCCGTAATCACATCCTCGCAGACATGCCAGCGCCACCACACCTTTTACATAGTTTGCCCACTTAGGTTCACCTGGTCGAAGCTCAGAATTAACCTCAAACTCCACGAAGGCATCACTACCTCCTGCACTTTTCAGCGCAGGCATGGTGCTGATAATCCGTACAGTGCGTCTGGGTGATCGGTCGGCGACTATCAGCGTCTGCCGTTCAATCGCCATAGGCAAAACAAACCCCTCGTTGTAATCCGTATGCTCACCGATCAGATTCACACGCCCCGGCGCAACAGCGGCAAAGCGCGGCTGACGACCAAATTTTTTATTGAACTGCGCTGCTGCTCTCGCAAGCTGGTCGCCAATCGCAGGCGTTAACGGATGGTTTCGATGGTTTTGATCAGTCATGAACAACGATGATAAGGCAAGTAGCCGGAACGATATCGTTCAGCCATTAGAGTTCCGCGCCCAAACTCCTCCTTACCGATGGTCGCAGGCTTTCGCACTTGTTGCTAAACTCCGCTCTCCTGCGGCTAAGGAAAGGCAGCGATTGCGATTTGAACTCCTTGATCGAATAATTGAACGCTCGTCGGATAAACTCGTGGCGATCAAAAACGTCACCAGTGCAGAGGAGTACCTCGGCGACCATTTCCCCACGTTCCCCGTTCTGCCAGGCGTCATGATGCTCGAAACGCTGGTCCAGGCTGGTCGTGAACTTGTGGGCTCCCCGCGGGATGCTGCCCCGCTGGTAATGACGGAAGTCCGCAACGTCAAATACGCTAACATGGTCCGCCCCGGCCAGACGCTGCGCGTTGAAGTGACGCTGCGTGGCCGGGACGATGCGGGCTTTGACTTTAATGGAATCGGCACCGTCGGCGACCAAGTAGCTGTGCAGGGACGGTTTCGACTCGCACCGCTGACTCATTCGGTGGCGAAGCACGACCAGACTGTCCGATAAAGGCCTCTCAGCCGCGCGTGAAGCACGGCCAACACGGAGATAAACCATGGCGTTAACACACGATGAAGTGCTGGGCAAGGTGCGGAGTGTCCTCGTTGAAGCTCTCGGCGCGGACGAAGACGAAGTAACCCCTGAAGCCACACTCGTAGGCGACCTCGGCGCGGAATCGATCGACTTTCTCGATATTGTCTTCCGTCTCGAAAAAGCCTTTGGCATCAAAGTCGAACAGGGCGAACTCTTCCCGGAAGCAGTCTTCACCGACCCCAAATATGTCGTGGATGAAAAAGTTACCGATGAAGGTCTAGCTGAGCTTCGCAAACGCCTGCCGCACATGAACCTCGACAAGTTCGCTCAGAGTCGCAAGGTCGAGGAATTCCCGCAGATGATTACCGTTGAAGACATCGTGCGGTTTGTCGAGAAGAAGGCGCAGTGAAATTAATTCATCGACTGACAGGTAATCACGAAACACCACGCCAGCAGAGACTATTTTAATCGGCAAC
Organism: Phycisphaeraceae bacterium; assembly: GCA_020851465.1. Taxonomy (NCBI): domain Bacteria; kingdom Pseudomonadati; phylum Planctomycetota; class Phycisphaerae; order Phycisphaerales; family Phycisphaeraceae; species Phycisphaeraceae bacterium. The sequence continues at coordinate 27,433 of JADZCR010000012.1, forward strand.
CGAGGCTGCCATGCGCTGGATCTGGATCGATCGCATTCTTGAACTGGAAAAAGGCAAGCGATGCGTCGCGATTAAAAACATATCGCTGGCTGAAGAAGTTCTACACGACCATTTTCCAGCGTTGTGTGACACGGACGGCAAGGTCCAACGAGAGGCAATGCCGGTCTTACCGAACCCTCTGATTGTTGAGGGCATGGCACAGACTGCAGGCATTCTCGTTGGCCATGCCTATGACTTCGCCGAAAAAGTGATCCTTGCCAAAATTGGAAAGGCTGTGTTTACCGATGCCGGTTGGCCGGGTTACACCCTGCGATTTTCAGCCACTATCGAACGGATCGATCCCACCGGCGCATCCACAACGGGCATTGTTGAGCGGATCGATCCCGCGACAGGTGCCGTCACACCCTTGGCGACAATTGACCTTATGTTCAGCCATGTCGATCGCAATCGCTCTGGATTGGAGTTTCCCGAACATAATTTCGTCTTTACCGATCAATTTATGAACCTGCTCCGATCAAGTGGGTTTTAACAACCGTTCATCAAATTACGACTACCAAGAGCAAATAAGCTCGCGTTGCAGCGTCAACTCCGAGGTAACGACATGCTCACCACCCGCCTCATCCATCCGCAGATTCTCTCCGCTCTCGCCAGTGCCGGCCACGCATCAAAGGTACTCATCGCTGACGGCAATTACCCCTTCTCCACACGGCTAGGTCCCAAAGCTCAAATTGTTTTTCTCAACCTCATGCCCGGTATCACAACCTGCACGCAGGTACTTGAAGCACTTGTTACTGCTGTGCCCATTGAAGCAGCGCAAGTGATGGAACCGATGCGAGCCGGCCAGTATGCCATGAAAAATGATCCGCCGATCTGGAAAAGTTTCCGGAAGATCCTCGATGGCGCAGGCATCGCTGTACCGCTGGAAAAAGTCGAACGATTCAAGTTCTATGACGTAGCTGGTGCCCCGGACGTGGCTCTGACCATCGCCACGGGAGAGACAGCGGTGTACGCAAACCTATTGCTGACCATCGGCGCGATTGTTCCGAAATAATTTCGCTGCAAAACCGATTCTATCTGTCGTTACTTTCGCGGTTGCATCGTTGCCCATAGATTTCCGGCACGATGATGCTCGAATGCTTTAGGCAGCAGATCCGCCAGGTCCATCGCTCTCATGCCAGCCGCACCATATTCCTGCAACCACAAGTCGGCTGCGAGGCCATGCAGATAGACCGCCAGAACTGCGGCCTCGAACGGGGCCATATTCTGCGCCAGCAGTGCTGCGATAAGCCCCGTGAGAATGTCACCACTGCCCGCCGTCGCCAGAGCCGCATTTCCTGTCGTGTTGAGATAGCCCTTCCGCGGTTGCGGCGAGCAGACAATGGTGCCCTTGCCTTTAAGCACGATCACTGCGTGATGTGCATCAGCGAGCTTTGATGCCGCAACGCTGCGCGTACACGGATCGGTTGGTCTTTCAGAAATTCCAAGCGGTTGAGCCAGGCGGATAAATTCACCCGGATGCGGCGTCATCACCACAGCGGACCCGGTCTCAATACGCGGTTTACCTGTCATGGCCAACAGATTTAATCCATCAGCATCAAGAACCACCGTCCGCTTGCCGCGCAGAATCTCATCAACTAACACTCTTGATAACTTCGACTGCCCCAACCCCGGCCCCAATGCTATGACTGCTCGCATCTGGGGGTCAGCCTCATCAATCAACCGCATCGCTTCTCCGGAGTCAGGCGGCAGTGCGATTCCTGTCGCGCTCGGTTCAATCGTAAGAGCATAAGGCAGGATTTCGGCGATGGTGGCGATCTTCACCAATCCCGCACCACCTCGAAAAGCAGCTCGCGCACACAAGGCCGGCGCGCCGATCATCGTGGTGCTTCCACCAACGACAATCACCATGCCAAATGTTCCCTTATGTGAGTCAGGGGGGCGATCCGGAGCGGCTGGGATGGTTTCCACCGTTTCCATATGAACAGGATAGATCGAAACAATCGCTTTGCAGAAATGTACCGACGGCGAGCAGCCTTAAAAACGAACCGCCTGCTTCTTCGCCCAGCTTGCCGATCCTAGCGTTTCATACGCGGACAGGAGCAACGCCTCCGTCTCTTCCCAGCCTATACACGCATCGGTGATCGATACTCCCGGTTTAAGTTTCGTCAGATCGGCTGTGAGTTTCTGGCAACCTTCATGAAGATTGCTTTCGAGCATCAGCCCTTCAATCGCGTCATTGCCCGCCGCATGCTGGGCGACGACATTATTCCAAACACCAGCCTGCTTACGATGATCCTTTTCGCTGTTGGCGTGGCTGCAATCGACGACGAACCGTGATGACACTCCGGCAGCTTTGAGTTTTTCACCAGCAGTGCGAAGATCCTGTTCAGAATAGTTAGGCCCGCTTCGTCCGCCGCGCAAAATGAGGAAACCAAACGGATTCCCCTTGGTGTTCACAATGCAGGTGTTCCCGTCTGTGTCGATGCCCAGAAAACTATGCGGCATGCGTGCAGCATGCATAGCGTCAATTGCGACCTGAAGATTGCCATCCGTGCCGTTCTTATAACCCACTGGCATCGAAAGGCCGCTGGCCATTTGTCGGTGGGTGGGTGATTCCGTCGTCCGCGCACCGATCGACGCACAGCTAATCAAATCCGCAATGTACTGCGGCGTAATCGGCTCGAGCATTTCCGTTGCTGCGGGTACTCCTAGTTCTGCAATATCAAGCAGCAGTTTCCTTGCTATGCGAAGCCCATTTTCGATGTCGAAAGTATCGTTGAGGTGCGGGTCGTTGATTAACCCCTTCCACCCAACGGTCGTGCGAGGTTTCTCAAAATAGACACGCATGATGATAAAGATGCGGTCCCGCACTTTTTGCGCAACGGCCGCGAGTCGTCGGGCATATTCCAGTCCTGCCGCGGGTTCGTGGATGGAACAGGGACCCACTGTCACCATCAAGCGACGATCTTCATTGCGCAGGATGCGCTTAACAGTCTCCCGTCCATCAATAACAGTGCGTGTTGCTTTCTCGGTCGTCGGAACTTCACCGGCGAGTTGCCGTGGCGAAATCAACCGAACAGTGCTGGCGACGTGGATATCCTGCGTGCGTTGCATGGCGAATCGGTGAGTTTACGTAAGTTATGGCTGTGTTTCAATTATCGGCGATCTTTACATCTGTATTGTGATTAACAGCCGGTTTTCGCGGAATATTCACCTTGCGATTCTTGACTTCCACCATTCCGGTGTCATTATTGCGATACATGGCCACGCACTCGTTCTATTTTGGTTACTTTTGGTTTACCCGGTATCCCCGACTGGCCGCAGCGGGTATGGTCTGAGCGTTTCTGAACCAACGACCACACGAACCCCGAATGCGGCAAACGCATCGGGGTTTTTTATTTTCCGTAAGCTTCGCCTAAATACACAGGACTACTTCATCAGGAGCATTCACCCATGATTGTCGTCATGCAGCCACAAGCTAAAAAAAATGAAATCGAGCACGTTGAGTCGCTGATCCGTGAAATGGGACTCAAACCGCACACCATTCAGGGAACTGATCTGACTGTTGTGGCGGTAATCGGTGACGACCGAAAAAAGGACAAAGGCCAACTCGAACGGGCTCCTGGGGTCGATCGGGTCGTACCTATCCTCGCACCGTACAAGATGGCGGCAAAGGAGAGCCGCAGACAGCGCACTCGCGTTTCACTGGGGCAAGGATGCGTCTTCGGCAGCGCGCAGGTGCCGGTAATCGCCGGTCCTTGCAGTGTCGAAAACCGAGAGCAAATTCTGGACGCAGCCCGAAAGTGTAAGGCTGCTGGTGCCCATGCGCTTCGCGGCGGAGCGTTCAAGCCACGAACTAATCCCTACTCCTTCCAAGGGCTGGGGGAAGAAGGACTCAAACTCCTGGCCGAGGCGCGTGAAGAAACCGGTCTTGAAATCGTCACCGAAGTTCTTACACCCAGCGATGTCGATTTGGTTGCCAAGTACGCTGACTGTCTCCAAATTGGTACGCGGAACAGCCAGAATTTCAAACTCCTCGAAGCCGCAGGAAAAAGCGGAAAGGCGGTGCTCTACAAGCGCGGCATGTCGATGACACTCGATGAATATCTTCAGGCCGCTGAGTACATCCTCGCTGCGGGTAATGACAAGGTACTCCTCTGCGAGCGCGGCATCCGCACCTTCGAAGACCATACACGTAATACGCTCTCGCTCAGTGCCATCCCCGAACTGCACCACCGTACGCATCTGCCGGTCATCATCGATCCGTCTCAAGGAACCGGTCACGCACGACTTGTGCCGGATATGTGTCGCGCTGCTGTCGCGGCTGGGGCAGACGGCTTAATAATTGAAGTTCATCCCGACCCGGAGCACGCAATGACTGACGGTGCCCAATCCATCACGCCGCAGGTGCTGGCCGACTTGATTGTCTCATTGCGGCGGGTCGCCGGTGCTGTAGATCGAATGATGTAAGACTGATTCCCGCTTAATCTCCTCGAAACAATTACTATCTGTACTCAAGAGTATTCTCATGCCACAACTTGTCATCACTGCCGTTGGTCCTGACCGTCCGGGTCTTGTTGAAGATCTGTCAGGATTTCTCACTGAGCTTGGGGTGAATATCGCCGATGCGCGGATGATCAATCTGCGCGGTCGCTTTGCGGTGATTCTCTCCGCCGAAGCGGATGAGGCTGCGCTTAAGCGTATCCGCGAGGGAATGGCTGGACTCACCCAACAGACAAATCTCGAAATTAACGTCACTGCTGAAGGACCTGCGGGCAAAACCTTCACTGGGGTGCCCTTCCGGCTCAAAACCTATTCGATGGATCAACCTGGAATTGTTCACCGTATCACCCACGTCCTTCACCGACATGGTGTGAATATCGAAGAACTCCAGACTCGACTCGAAGCGGGTCCGCATACCGGAACGCCGCTGTTCACGATGGATATTCGCTTAACCGTGCCTCGCGGCGTATCAGTCAAAGCGTTGCGCAGCGAGCTTGAAACTCTTTGCGATTCTCTCAACTGCGACGTTGATCTCGAACCGGATTAAGACGTTCATCATGATGGACCTGCGATCCGTGAACACCTGCTTTTTCAGCGAACAAATCGGATCACATCAATAATTCCAAGGCCCCCCAACACCAGGCTGATCACACCATTGACCGTGAGGAAAGCCATGTTGATGTGATGCGTCTTTGATTTCCATACCAGTGCGTGCTCAATCATCAGCAATCCAATCACGATGACGATGCCGACGAGAAACGCCAGACCGAGCGCGTCGCTCCGTTTGAGCAACACGAGAAGACAGAGCACACTCGCTGCGTGGAGTAGGCGGCTGATCCAGAGAGCTGGCTCGACGCCAAGGCGGGATGGCATGGAAAAAAGGCCTGCATGACGGTCGATCTCCACGTCCTGCAAGGCATAGATCACATCAAAACCGGCAACCCAACACATGACGACACCAGCCAGTAAATAAGGCTCTGGAGTTGCCAGGTATTTGGGATTTACTGCCAGTGATGCAGCCAGCGGGGAGAGTGCCAAGGCCGTTCCAAGAAAGAGGTGGCAGAGCCAGGTGAATCGTTTGGTGAAGCTATAGAGACCAAGCCACGCGAGGACCAGCGGCGAGCAGATGAGCGGCCAGAGATTTTGGTTGATGTAATAAAATCCCGCCGCGGCAAGACAAAGTGCAAACCCGCAACCGACCGCAGCAGCAAGTACAAAGGGGCGCGAGAGTTGTCCGCTCGGAATTGCCCGACGAGCAGTGCGAGGATTCGCAGCATCAAGCCCGGCATCCGCCCATCGGTTGATTGCCATTGCCCACGTGCGGGCAAACACCATACAGAGCACAATCAATCCCAACGTAGCGGCTCGTGGTAATTGGTGATCGAAAGCCGCAGCCAGAAAAGTGCCCAGCAAAGCAAACGGTAAAGCAAACACTGAGTGACTGAGCTTGATATCTCTTGCGAGCAGTGCCGCACGGGAAAGTGGACCTAGCGTTGCCGTGGTCATGGGTTTCGTCTCAAATCACTCGCTTTACGCACAGCGAGAAGCTCTCACTCATCTCCACAAGGCCCTTCCCCCCACCTTACACGGAGCGTGTGCTTGATACCCATCAGGTCCAGCACTCGGCCAACAACGAAATCCGCAATCTCCTCTATTGATCGAGGCAACATATAAAAGCCGGGATTGGCTGGACAAATAATTCCACCCGCTTCAGTCACGCTCGCCATATTTCGGATGTCCACGAGTGATAACGGCATTTCGCGGTGCACGAGCACCAGCTTACGACGTTCCTTGAGCGTTACCTGTGCTGCACGATGCAGTACGTTCTGTGAGGAACCGGTCGCAACGGCTGAGAGCGTATTCGACGAGCATGGGATAATGACCATCCCTTCGTTCTGGAATGAACCGCTGGCAATCACCGCACCGACATCACGGTAGTTATGCACGACGATGCGTGAGGCGGCAGACTCATTGCCTGCCAAGGCCATGAGATTCAGACCTTCCATTCCTAGCTCGTCATGCATCAGCCGTTGGCCCAACGGCGAGACCACCAGATGAACCTCAATATCCGTAGTGCAAAGTAGCGCAACCAGACGTTGGGCGTAAATTGCCCCGCTTGCGCCAGTGATACCAACAATGATGCGTTTTGACATGAAGTATTGAGGGTTTGGGGTGATGGATCGCGTGTTTAACCTGTGAAGCCTAAAGATCTGCTCATTTTATATTCAAGATGGTTTCTTCATCTCCGTCTTTACATGCAGATCGATTCCGTCATCTGTGATGTGATATCCAATCAGTCTAAGCTGCCGCGTGCTATCAAGTTTTGCGATCGGCGAAAAAGACTCACCGCTAAGGAAATCGACCACTCCCTTAATTCCTTTAGCTCGCTCGTCGCCGGAGGCTGACTTACGAACCTGGTTGAGGATTGGCCCTAGTGGCACCGGCAGCAACCCGCCACGTACCCCTTCAAGACGTAGCCGTGCAGAGCCGTCGTCAAAAATATCGATACCGAATTCCACACTTATGATTTGATTGAGTTCAGGAGTATCGTAGCGCGCTCGCAGGACAAGATTTTCTCCCGCAGCCGACAGCATGTAATCCTTGACCTGAGGCGGCAGCTTCAGATTCATGCTTTCATTCCATGTGGGCAATTCATCTGCCAGCCAGACGTTGATCTCCTGAAACGTCAGATGAATGGTGCGATCCTGATTGAGATACGGCTGTTCGGGCGAACCCGGTTGGGCGATATCCGTTGCCTCCGCCACCACGCGGTTGCGCACGGCCTCTGCAATCTGAAGTTTTGCGGCATTGTCCAGAGAGTTCAGATATACCTGATTCCTTACCCAGTCGGAAGGAACACTTTTCCAGAGCCAATAAGCAGTCACGCTACCTGCGACAAGGAATGCGATAGCCGCCAGTAGCACAATCTGGCAGCCCAAGCGGCGCGAACGAGGGGCTTTCGCCGGTGACGAAGATGCTGTCGTAGGCTCACCCATTTATTTATGCACGACTCAGAGCGCGGGCCGCATCGGCGAGCCGCTGATGGATGATTTCGTGATCAGTAATTACCTCGAGACATTGCTCGAGGGCAGCTACTTTCGCCGCACCGGTTAGCTTAGGGCTAATGGCCGCCAGCGCAGCATCACCAAGGCGTTCTGTAGCGTGCACAAACCACGCCCCGGGAGTGTCTGTGGATGTATCAGCGGTTACCTTTATTTCACCGGGATGGAAAAATCGACCAATCCAGTGATGCGGCGGTGCGGGGAGTTTGCAGGAAACTGTCGAACCAGCGAAGGCGCGGATCGTCCAAGTATTGTCAGCGGCATCACTGTCCGCGAATAAGATTTCAAGGTACTTTCGCTCTTGACGAGCACGAGCAGTCAAGGCGATGGCATCCGCAACTGTTGACGGCTTGATCAGAACAATGCTGGCGGAGGTAAGAGATTCAATCTTCGTGCGAATCGCCGGATCGGTTGCACTTACACCCAGAGCAATTACGCCTTCGGCTGCGATAATCCGACGTTGCCTGCGGACTTCCTGGAGAGGCAATAGGACTCTCGCGTAATACTCCCATTCCCCGCGCCGCCGGGCTTCAACCAACGCTTGCAAGCAGAGTGCCTCGCAAGTGAGGTACTCCATTTTCACCAGCGCCTTGCTGGCGTCTTCCATGATGTGATCTAGATTACGGGGCATCACGCGATTCTAGCAGGACGTTCAGATCGTATTTTCACATCAGCCAACGATACGGATCACCGATCTTCAACGTCCAGAGTATTCCTCAGTCAGCCAATCGTTCCACGGTCTATCCGAGCCACCACAAAATGAGTAATAGTGGAACCATCAGGAATATCACCGTATTCCATACCCAGAGCACGCTGGCGAGCCGAGCATCGAGATGAAATAGATTTGCCAGTACCACCATTGACATACCTGTCGGTGCGGTCGCCTCGATCATCGTCGCTCGCTGTGTCAACGTAGAAAGCGGCGAACTGAACACGCCGATCAAATGCAGCATCATAAAACACACGAGAGGGATCATGATGAATTTAATTCCCGCGAGCATTGCGTGTTGAGGCAGATATCGAATCGAATCTCCCAATCGAAGACGCAAACCGATACCGAAATACCCACCCGCGGCACACGCATAGGCGACGATATCCAGCGCGTGGATATCACGAAGCAGTTGCGGGTAAGGCACCTTTGCTGCGGACAATGCGAGGCCGATGGCTCCGGCAAAAAGTCCGATCGAGCGCACGTCAAAGACGCTGCTGACGATCAGACGTGGAATGGATAATTTGTCAGCCTCATCCGAACTGAAATGTTGTGCGACCGGATAAATGAACGGCACCGCGATAATCAACTGGAGCATTGCATACGCTTGAGCAACCGCAAGAGCGGAATCATGGTCCGGTCGAAGCAGGCAGTAACTCAAATAGGCGCCAAGTGTGATACCACCATTACAGATTCCCGCACCTATCGCCATCACACCGATCTGCGGCCTCGTGCATCCGATCCATTTTGCCAGCGGAATCACCGAGTAAGTCGGCACCGCGACAGTCACCGGGACGATCAGGAAAAACCAGAACATTTCTGGTGTAAGCGGTAAAAGCCAGAAACTGAGAATTCCGCTGAATGACCAGAACCAGAGAACAGTATGAAAGTGGATCGGCCGGGCAAGTTCCTCACGTATCCAACCGCGTCGTCGTAAAGTGTAGCCCGATAGCAGCGCAAAGAGACCAAATGCGGTGAACAGGAGAAATCGCAGTGTGCGCGGGTCCATGCAAACAACCTGAATAAAACCCTTAACCGTATGCCACTGAATCCGTTGAAAAGAATCACCCGGCCTGCCTCTTGAGCAGGCTATCCATCAGCAGACCCGGTTTAAATCTGGGAACGGCGTCACTCTACCCGAGTTTACGCCACAAATGCCGTGTAAATTGCTCGCATGGCTTTTTCAAAGTCTGGTGTTTCCACCCCGACAATAATATTGATCTCACTGGATCCCTGGTCGATCATTCGCACGTTCACACCCGCACCCGCCAGAGCGTGAAACAGCTTTGCAGCCGTACCCGGATGCCGTGCCATGCCACGCCCAACGGTGGCGATCAATGCAAGATTTGGAAAAACCTCTATCGAGTCAGGCTTGCACTCAGAGCGAATTTCGTCGAGTACCTTTTCGATCTTGCCGCCAAGCTGTTTATCAGCAATCACCACACTCATGGTGTCGATGCCGCTGGGCATGTGCTCGAAACTGATTCCGTTGGCTTCGAGCACGGTCAACAGGCGACGACCAAAGCCCAGTTCCTGATTCATCAGCGCCTTCTCGATGGCGATGACCGTGAAGTCTTTTTTGCCGGCAATACCGGTGATCTGTCCGGGTGTCCCGCCTGATCCATCTCGTGTTACCGAGGCTGCGTCACGCACAATCAAAGTGCCCGGATCGTCCGGTTTATTTGTGTTGCGGATATTCACGGGAATACCTGCCTGCCGCACGGGGAAAATCGCCTCATCATGCAGCACGGTCGCACCCATATAGGCCAGTTCGCGCAATTCACGATAGGTCACGACCTCAATCGGCTTGGGATTGGGAACAATCCGCGGATCAGCCATGAGCATCCCGGAAACATCCGTCCAATTCTCATAAACATCCGCGCCAGCGCCACGAGCCACGATCGCGCCCGAGACGTCCGATCCGCCTCGCGAAAAAGTCTTCACTTTCCCCTGCGTATCAGTGCCATAAAACCCTGGCACCACTGCACGGTTTGCTTTTTTCAACCGCGCGGAGAGAACCTCCTGAGTACGCTCCGCATCAAACTGACCTGAGCTATTAAAGAAAATCACCTCGGCTGCGTCGATGAACTCGTAACCGAGTAATGCAGCCATGATCAGACCATTGAGGTATTCACCACGGCTTGCAGCGAAATCTGCCGTACCGCCTGTGGTGGAGGTTTCGGAAATCCCTCGCTTTGCCTTGTCGAGATGAGATTGCAGATCAAGCTTCACTCCAAGCTCTCTGGCAATTTCCATGTAGCGTGATGCGATGAGATTAAATACCTCGTCAAACGGCAACTTCTGCTTGGCGTGTTCATGACAGAGGTACAACAGGTCAGTGATTTTCTGATCGCTACTGGTCCGTTTTCCCGGCGCGGAGGGTACGACATAGCGGCGATCTGAATCGGCCTTGATGATGGCTTCGACTTTGCGGAATTGGCTGGCGTCAGCGAGTGAGGTTCCGCCAAACTTGGCGACTTTGATGGCCATGGCAATCTCAGGGTTAAGGTTCTGGTTCGTAGTGGGCGGAACAATTTAGTGGCTTTCATCAGTACCCGCCAGCGCAGAAGCCGTCTGTTCTATACGAATCCGATGATGTCCGATTAACTCACATCCCGCCGATTTAACTCGAATGGCCATGCCGTATATCTTTATTCGACAGGTGGTTACTGGGTTTATCCCAGCTTTGCATGGAAGAGAAAATCACGGCAATTCATACCAAGGGACGGAAATCCGAGTCACGTCCGTACAGATGCCCTCTGCCTGTATTTACCTTTTCTCCGACAGAGGAGTTGACCGCCATAGAGTTCGTCCATCAAGCAGGGACTTGAACTCAAACTAAATGTGCTTGCTGTCCCTGCGTTTGGTTAGAAAGCTGCACGCGCATTGATAGTCGGATACGGTGCAAGGCCAACGGCTGCCCCCCGTAATCCAGCGGCTGTCTATACTCTTCGCCTGGATCATGCGTCGCGGACAGCAACCTCGGTTTACATGAACATGCTTCGCGAATTACACATCTCCAATTTGGCTGTCATAGAAGATGTAGGTATCGAGCTTGGACCTGGATTAAATTGCTTCACAGGTCAGACCGGGGCTGGAAAAAGTTTAATACTCGGTGCCTTCGAGGTGTTGTTGGGACTGCGAAGTATTTCCGGCGGTGTGGCTGATATGCTCCGCCCCGGAACAGATGAAGCGCGGGTTTCAGGACTCTTCGAGCTTTCAGATTCGTCGTTGAGCAGGCAGATCGGCCAGATACTGGACCTTACGCTCGAACAAGGTGATCAACTTTTAATCACACGAAAGTTTTTCGCGTCCGGGCGATCGAGCATCAGCGTCAATGGGCACCCCGCGACAGCACCGATGGTTCGCGCCATCGGGGAATTACTCGTGGACATCCACGGTCAGCATGACCACCAGTACCTCCTCAAGCCATCGAATCAACTATTGATCCTCGATGGCTTCGCCAAAGCAATGGATCTGCGCGAGAAATACGGTGAGTTATATGCGCAGGTGCGTAATCTCGCTCAGCGACGTACGGAGCTAGCAGCCTCTAGAACGCTCCGGCGACAGCAACTGGATCTTTTTGAGTTTCAAGCAGGTGAAATTGATGCCGCGATGCCGGTGGCTGGTGAGTTTGATGAACTCAAAGCCCGCCACTCTCTGCTCGCAAACATGGAGAAGGTGAAGCGAGATGCAGGACATGCGTTCAGCGCGCTCTACGAAGCTGAGGGGTCGATTATCGAGCGGCTGCAAATGGCCAGTCATGTGGTGCTCGATCTGGCAGAATTGGATCCTGCGTTGAAAGATACCGCTGAGCAGATCCGTACCTGTACGCTGATGCTCCAAGATAGCGCATTCGACCTCAACCGTTACACGGAGCGACTCGAACTTGACCCCGCTGAATTGGCGGAGGTAAATGACCGGCTCAATGTTTTGAATCGGCTGATCTCAAAATATGCTGGCTCCGCGCGTGTAAGTGATCCCGTCGCGGAGATCATTGCTTTTCGCGCTCAACTTGGTGAACAAATTACGCAACTTCGCAGCCAGGATGAGGATCTCAAAAGTATTGACGATCAGATTAAAGCCCTGCGGGAGGAGCTAACAACGATCGGTCAGGAGTTGAGCAGCCGTCGTCGGCTGGCAGCGGCGAAAATCAAACCACTGATCGAAGCTCAGCTTCTGGAACTGGGCATGGCTGACGCCTCTCTGGATGTGGAGTTTTTAACGCCGGCGCAGGAAGACACAGAGACTCCGATCCGCACAACGGAATTACCTCCAGCGGCACCTGTGGGTGGTGCCAGCGGGATGGAAACCATCGAGTTGCTCATCCGAACCAATCCGGGGCAACCCGCGAGGCCTCTACGTAAGATCGCTTCAGGCGGTGAGATGTCGCGCATCATGCTTGCGATCAAATCGATACTCGCCCAGAGCGACCGTGTGAGTGTGTTGGTATTTGATGAGATTGATGCCAATATCGGCGGGCGAATGGGTACCGTAATCGGAGAAAAGCTGCGCAAGCTCGCGCATGGATCGTCCAAGGAACGGCCCTCGGGAAAGAGGACTCCAGCACTAGCGAGCAGCTCCTGTCAGCAACAAATCATCTGCATCACCCATCTGCCTCAGATCGCAGCGTATGCCGACCGCCATCTCCGCATCGCCAAATCGGTCGAAGGGAAAGGCAAAGACAAGCAGACGCGCACCACAGTCACGCCACTTGATGGCTCCGCTCGCATCGAAGAATTAGCGGAAATGCTCGCGGGCAAGGATGTAAGCGAGACGACACGAAAGCAGGCCAAAGAACTGCTAACCAGTGCGACCGCGTAATGGTTTAAGACCGACAACGCGCCGCACTTCCCTGCGAGTTTCCTAAGATCGGGCTTCGCTTTGCACCGTGCCGAGTTATGGCTCGGTCAGAGATGTGACCGCAGCAGCAGTCATGCCAAGGTTATCGCGAGCCATCATGGCGGTCGGCCAGCTCGAAAACTGTCCTAGCCACACGAGGTAGCGTTTCTGGCCGGTAGCTGGATCGGCTCCAATTACAATTCGCGGTTTGGTGTACCGAAAAGCTTCTGCCTTCGGTGTGGCCACTTCGGCTGCGCGTAGCGCATTGGATTCGACATCAAACGCACCGATCTGGAGCGTGTAACCGGTCACTTTCAATTGCTCACGCACCCGCTGACGGAATGCGGGATCCTGACTGCCGCTCATAGCCATACTCAACGTCGTACGGGCTTGCGGCCAGCGGCCTTCTTTCTGCTCGGCGACACCCGCATAGAAATAAGCATTGGCTTTATCAGAGCCGGTCAATTTGCCGGCTGCATCATGCAGAGCCTCTGCAGCAAGCCCAAACTTACCTCGTTCCGAATAGAGCAATCCCAGTTGCACTAACGCATCAGCGGACAGCGCGGGATCATGACTGGCGGAAGCAATCTGCAAAAACTCCTGCGCCCGATCGTAATTTCTCATCCGATACGATGACATGCCGACCATATAGGCTGCGTTCTCGCGATCTTCCTGATAATTAGCCGGGTTGTCGTAAACCGCGCGGGCCTCACGATATGAACTGACAAAGTCACCCGACTGGTATGCGCTCTGACTGGCCTGGAGACTATCCGCTCCCGGCGTCTGACAACCCTGCACAAGCAGCAGGCTCATGGACAAACTCAGTACACACATTGCTCGCAGCCAGGTGCTTCGATTCATGGGATCCTCTTTGACGTACGCTGGTGAACTATTCTAATAGCCACACGCTGCCCGAAGCTGCGCAGCCGTTGCCGCGCATATTCGGCATTATGCCCGGAAATTACTCATGAGTCTTGTCGGCTCCATTCTCAAGCATGTCCTGACCAGTCCCCGCCGGGTCGCGGTCGTCGATGACCGCAAGTCCTACACCTACGGCGAGATATTCGGTGGTGCCCTCTTCGTCGCGGAAAAGCTCGATCAGATCACCTCCGCAAAGACCGTCGGCCTGATGCTGCCCACCAGCGGCAGCTTCCCCGTCGCACTGCTGGGGGCATGGCTCTCTAAACGAGTCGCGGTTCCTTACAACTATCTGCTCAACAAGGACGACCTGGCATACGTCATCGGAGACAGCGGTGCGGACACCATCATCACCGTCGGCCCGATGCTCGATTTCATCGGCGGCGCACAAATGTTGCCTGCGGGAATCAAGGTATTACGACTCGACGAAATGGCTTTCAGCGGTATAGCCCCGTTACGCTGGCCGCCTCTCACATCCACTCAAGATCCGGCGGTGATTCTCTACACCTCCGGCACAAGCGGACGCCCTAAAGGCGTTGAACTGACACATGGCAACCTCCTGAGCAATACCCGTGGCGGCATCGAACATGCCCGGATCACTCGTGCAGATACTTTTCTCGGAGTGCTTCCGCAGTTTCACAGCTTTGGATTGACCGCGCTGACACTGATCCCACTGAGTGTCGGAGCCAAGGTCGTTTACACGGCAAGATTTATCCCTCGCAAAGTGGTGAAACTCATCGCCGAGCATCGTCCCGAAGTGATTATGGCTGTGCCCTCCATGTACGGCGCGCTGTTGACGGTCAAAGATGCAGAACGAGACGACTTTAAATCAGTACGGCTGGCGATCAGCGGCGGCGAGGCATTGCCGGATTCGATTTTTCAGGAGTTCCACAATCGTCTCGGGGTGACGTTGCTTGAAGGCTATGGCCTGACGGAAACCTCACCGGTCGCAACATGGTCCACTCCTTACGCGTTTCGTTATCGCAGCGTTGGTACGCCGCTGCGTAATATTGAAGTTCTCATTGTGGACGAGCAGGATCAGCCCCTTGCACCGGGTTGTGAAGGGGAAATTCTGATCTCCGGCCCCAACATCATGCGCGGCTATCACAAGATGCCAGCCGAAACCGCAACGGTCGTTCTGAACCGTAAAGTGGCTGGGTACAAAAATAGCCGTTGGTTTCGCACGGGTGACCTCGGCCATGTCGATCCGGATGGGTTTCTGTTTATCACTGGACGGAAAAAAGACATGCTCAAGGTCGCCGGCGAAATGGTAATCCCCCGAGAGATCGAGGAATGTCTCGGAAAGCATCTGACAGTGAAAGCTGCTGCGGTAATCGGCAGGAAAGACGACATCCGTGGCGAGGTGCCGGTGGCGTTTGTCGAAATGAAGGAAGGCGAGACGTTCAACGAAAAGGTTCTGCGCGAATGGTGCCGTGAAAATTTAGCGGCGTTTAAAGTACCTCGAGATATACGACACATCGAGGCACTGCCACGAAATCCAACGGGAAAGATTTTAAGGCGTGAGCTGAAGGCTGATTGATCAAACCCTTTCGTCAGCCTTCATCCAACGAATTTCGTCGCAATGGGCTGGTGACTGAAATTAACCCCAGGGCTTCAAATCGCTCGGCTCATCCACTTTCATCGTAATTCCCTGCGCGCCCGCATCCGCATACCGCGCCATCGCACGCCAGAGCGGCACCAGGCTCGCATCTTGTGTCAGGGAATCGACGACGGTCTGGTACGGCCCTGTCTCACCGCTGATCGTACGGGAACTCAACCCCTGCGCCAGCGAGGGCTTCATGAGCTGGAATAGTTGCCAAGTCATACCCTTGGCAGCCCAATCCTCTTTGGGATTGGGTACCGGAGCGGAGAGATCACCATACAACCGCGCGATGCGCGCATGAGTGTGACCCAGTTGATTTTGGATTCTGCTGACATGCTTACCTTTGAGGAAGCCTCGTGAGAGGAAGTGAGACATGTCACCGTTAAGCTCACATGAGCACATCTCAAGAATCCTGCAGAGCGCAGCGGGATCTTCGGTGATGCGGTCCACATGGACCTCCAGATAGAAATTCAGACCGAGCTTCCATGCCTCGTCCCGCAGCTTCGCGACTGTCTCAGCGCACCACTTGAGGTAGTCCTCATCATCCCGATAGGCTCCGGCGGTGTTGTAGTAATCCGGGTGTATTTCGTATTGGAAACTCGCAAATTCGCCGCCGAGGTCTTGGATGGACTTCATGTCATCCACGACCGGCCCCAACCAGCCGAGCTTTCGTAGTTGCGTGTCGCCCAGGTGAAGTGTCGCACCAAAGACTCGCAAATCAGCCTTATCAACCTCACGTCGCGCTTTACGTGCCAACACTGAGCCTGCATCACCAGGGAAAAACCGCCCAAAGCTGCCGGGGGCAAACTCCAGTCCCTCGTACCCGGAAGCCTTCAAAAATCCCAGAAGCGCACCAAGTGTGCTGTTGCGAGGATCGCCGCCACCCATCATGGTCGGCCACGCAGCGATTGCCACGCGGTGTGGACGAGCTTCAGGTGCAAGTCGCTGATCCCCCAGAACCTTGTTGTAACCCAGCGGCATCGCATACTCCTCAATTGATGACGGTATCGTAGGACGACCTCGGCGCACATGAAGCGCCGAGCCGTTGAGCATATCGGAACAGTGCAACCGTGAATTGAGCTTCCAGGCGCAATAATCGTTACAACCCGAAAAGGTCGCAATAAATTGCGTAATTTGGAGGACTTGGCGACCTATGCCTCCTAATGATGTGGCGCTGTCTCGTCGCCATCGTCTTTAATAGTCACTTCGCCTTTGTGAAGTTTTCCTGATATTTTGCCAGCCCAAACTTTCCCCGGAGTCTTCGCATGGCCGCTTCTGAAATCGCTCAATCCGCCGCGTCACCCGCTTTTCGTCAGTATCTGGTCGATCTGCTTGTCGAAATCGTGAAGATCGACACCACCCCGCGACCAGACGTGGCACTCTCACAGAAAAACGAAGCGCTGGTTTTCGATATCCTCGAGCGGGAGTTCAAGAAATACGGCTTCGCTGCATCATCCACGGAGCGGCCGGCGATCGATCCTGCTATCGGGAAACACCCCTTCTTTTCCAACCTTTACTACTCCATGACCAAGGAGAATCCCAAAGGGCTCACCGTCGAGGAGTGTTACAAAGGACGAACAAATCTTCTATTCAATGTGGACGGCGAACAGAAGTCCGGCAAAGGCGTAAACCAGGCGGTTGATGTACATATTGATGTGATCTCTCCGTATTTTCCGCCACGAGTCGAAGGCGATCGCGTTTACGGACGCGGTGCGTGCGACGACAAGGGTAACACCATCGCACTGATGGGCGCGCTCAAGCTCATCGGTGAACACCTCCGAAAATCCGGGAAACGGCTTAACAAACATTTCACCGGCCTGATCGTGATTGAAGAAGAAACCGGCGGAAACGGTTCGCTATCTATTGCGATCGATCGCAACCTGAAAAAACGGTACGACAGCCTCGTCGTGCTTGAAATCTGTGAGAGTCGTCTTTTTCCCGGAAATCGCGGCGCGGTTTGGTACAAGCTCGAAGGCACATTGCCAAACGTCAATCTCTTTGAGGCGGCGGCATTCATTGTTGAGGAAATGGAAAAAGAAGGTCGCTCCATCAAGTCCGAGAGCGACCACCCGTTATTCCCGCACCGACCCGTCCAGACCTGCCACGGCATGATGGGCAGCAGCGGCGAACACCCATCGCGCATCAATGGCCGAATCGATTTTGAAATTCATCTCAACAAAGCTGGCGCATCAAAAGCCCGCAAACTCATTCTCGATGTGACGAATTTCGCCATCGAAGAATACATCGGTCGGTATGGCGATAAGACCAAGGTAAACGATCCGCGAACCGGTAAACCCAAAGTCGATCACCATGTGGATGTGGTCGAGGCGGCGCATGGATTTACCGTCCAGGTTCACGGTTCGACCGGCCACATGGGTTCGATCCTCGAAAACGACGGGGCAATCACAAAAATGGCCCAGATCGTTCGCGGCCTGATACGCAGTCGAAAAGCCATCGAGACGGCAAGCGACGGAAAAATGGAACTGCGTCAGGTGAACTGGTCCGATTCGTCACACCTGGTGATGGAAGGCGGGCAAGGCTTTCTGCCAACACATCCGATCGATCAGGTACAACAACGCATGCGAGAGGCAGTGTGGCGCGGCGCAGATCATTATTTCCGCTTGGTAGGCGTGAACGGGAAAGGAGCGGACATATTCAAGGTTACATACGAGAAATTACATAACGCCGCGTTTGCCGGCGCAGCAGATTCTCTCGATATGCTCAACGCTATCGAGTCCGCCAAACTTGCTGGTATCTGGAAAAATGAACCGATCCGCGGCTGGGATGTATCTTGCGATTCACGCATTTTCGCCTGCGAATATCCCGGCATGCCGGTTATCACAACCGGTCCAGGGTCGCTCAACTCGGCTCATAGTGACAGCGAACACATCGAGATCACCGAAATGGTGAAGTTCGCGGAGTTTCTGGCATATTTCATTTTAAAGCAGACGGGCACAGAGATCTGAGTAACTCGTACCCTCGAAAATACGCTGTACCGCGATCTTACCGACAGATCGCATACTAAGAATGGGATGAGCTGTTATCCGGTTCGTTGTATTCATCTGGTTCGATATTTCGCTGCACGTGCCGTAACACTCGCCGGAGAAAACAACCCTTGAACAGTTGCGTAATCCAGCGAGCGCCAGTGTTATCCTCCAACACTGGTGCTGCTCATGCCTCCGCTTCTTTGTCGTATCATTCTCAACTATGAAACTCTACCGCACTCGCCGTGGCTCGCTCGTCGAGCACGAAAACAAGACCTATCTGCTCGAAGGTATCGACTGGGATCAGTTGATCAACCACAACGATCTCGCTGGATATCTGCGCGACTCGATCAGCAAAATGAAACCGCTCGCTGCATCAGTACAGCCCGCAGATCTTCTGCCGCCAATCGTCTCACAGGAGGTATGGGCTGCGGGAGTCACCTACTTCCGAAGCCGTGACGCAAGAATGGAGGAAGCCAAGAAAGCGGGTGGAGGCAGTTTTTACGATCGCGTTTATTCGGCGGATCGGCCGGAATTATTTTTCAAAGCATCACCTCACCGAGTCGTCGGCACAGGTCAGAACGTCCGCATCAGACATGACTCCCGATGGAATGTCCCCGAACCTGAACTGACGCTGGTAATCAACAATCACGGCAGGATCATCGGATACACGATTGGTAACGATATGTCCTCTCGTGACATCGAAGGCGAAAATCCGCTCTATCTCCCGCAAGCCAAGGTCTATTCACAAAGCTGTGCCCTGGGCCCATGCATCCTTGTAGCTGACTCGACGCCGGCGAAGGAAACCTCCATCGAACTCATCATCGTGCGGAATGGTCGGGAAGTATTCCGTGGCGCGACCACACTGGCCCAGTTAAAACGTACTCCGGAGGAACTCGTGGGCTGGCTATTTCGTGACAACTCATTCCCTGCGGGAACATTTCTGTTGACTGGTACCGGAGTCGTTCCGCCCGATGAATTTACGCTCCAGCCGGGAGATGAGATTCGGATCACGATTGAACCGATCGGCACGTTGATCAATCGCGTGGAGTAGTTCGAGAGGGGTCTTCAACCGATACATACAGGCGAAGATCACCATACGGAGAGAATCGATGCGTTGCCTTATCGCTGATTCCTTTGAAGCCCAAGGCGTAGCCCTCCTTAAAGCGGCTGGCCTTGAAGTCATCACGAAGCCGGGCTTGAAAGATGACGCTTTACGTGAAGCGATTGCCACGGCTGATCCGCACGTGCTTGTTGTACGCGGAACAAAGGTCACTGCGGCGATGATCGAGGCTGCGCCATCCCTGGGGCTTATCGTCCGGGCTGGTGCGGGCTACAACACGATTGATGTCGCGGCTGCGTCTGGTCGTGGAATCTATGTCGCCAACTGTCCCGGCAAGAATGCCGCCGCCGTCGCCGAACTTGCCTTTGGTCTGATCCTCGCGCTTGATCGTCGCATTGCTGAAAACGTCATCGACCTCCGCGCGGGAAAATGGAACAAAAAAGAATACAGCGATGCACCAGGACTCAAAGGTCGAGTACTCGGTCTCATCGGCATGGGCGGGATCGGTCAGGAAATGGTCGCACGGGCAAAAGGGTTCGATATGCCCGTCATTGCCTGGAGTCGTTCTCTAACCCACGAATCCGCAGAAAATCTCGGAATCGAACGAGCTGCGTCTCCGGTAGAAGTGGCTGCAAAGTGCGATATTCTCAGCGTTCACGTCGCACTGGTTCCCGAAACCAGAAACCTGATCAATGCCGACGTTCTTGCAAAACTCAAGCCCGGTGCCAGTTTTATCAATACAAGTCGCGGAGAAATTGTCGATCATGCAGCGCTGACTCAGGCCATTCAGGAAAAAAATCTCCGTGTGGGACTGGATGTGTTTGAAAAGGAACCGGCAGGCGGCACCGGCGTGTTCGAAGATCCGATCGTCAAGCAGTCGGGGGTTTACGGCACCCACCATATCGGGGCATCAACTGACCAGGCTCAGTCTGCGATTGCTGACGAAGCTGTCCGCATCATTACCACCTATATCGCTACCGGCCAGGTTTCCAACAGTGTCAATCTCTGCGCCCGTTCACCCGCCAAACGGCTGCTGGTTATTCGTCACCTCAATCGCCCCGGTGTGCTGGCCCATATTCTCGGTGCAATCAGCGAGGCGGGGATCAATGTCGAGGAGATGGAAAACATCATCTTCAGCGACGCCAAGGCCGCCTGCGCCAAAATTCGCCTCGATGAATCGCCCGACGCCAGAACAATCGAGCGGATCCGGAAAGGCAACGAAAATATTCTCGCGGTCAATCTTGTCGCGTTGGATGGATAGGTGAAATGTCTGTGCAACAGTTCACGAATGAATCCTGGTATTCATCTCATTCATAAACCCATTGGCCCGACCAGTTTTTCGGTCGTTCAATCCTGCGCTGGAAATATTGACGCTCGCCGCCTGCCTCGTCGTCCGCGCATCTGTCATGGCGGCGCACTGGATCCTTTCGCTAGCGGACTGCTTCTGATCCTCATCGAGCCGGCGACAAAGCTCTTCGATTACCTGCACGATGTACCGAAAATTTACGAGGCGTCGATCCGCTGGGGAGTGGAAACCGACAATGATGACCCCAGCGGCCGAATCATTTCCACCGGCAACCCCTCACAGCTTTCCCCGCATCAGCTTGAAATCGCTCTGGCTGACTTCACAGGTTGGCATGAGCAAATTCCGCCAGCCACGAGTAACAAGCGCATCAATGGCGAGCGGGCGTATGTGAAAGCACATCGTGGAGACATGGTCACACTCCCTCTATCTCGTGTCTATTTGCACGAAGCGCATTGGTTGGAACACGATCTGCCGCACGAGAGCCGCTTGCGCATCAGTGTGCGAGGCGGGTTTTATGTGCGATCTCTGGCGCGAGAGCTTGGCCGAAAACTTGGGTGCGGCGCGCACCTGTCGCAACTGCGTCGTGTTGCAATCGGTCCATGGAACGATCCTGGACCCGACAAGCGCGTCGAAATCCATGGTAGGCAAGTCTTGCCATGGACCCAGAGCCGTGAAGTAACTGAAGCCGAAGCCAGAGAACTACTCAAAGGAAATACCATCGCACAAGAAACACTCATTGCGCCTGATTGGCATTTGCCGGATGGCTTTCCAAACTCCGGCTTGGTTGTACGTGGATTTCAGCGCGGCCGGTTGTGTTTTCTGTTATCCCCTATAAATGAACGATTGGGCCTGCTCGCTGCGCTTCGCGGTGGGCTGTGAGGTGGTCGATGTTCGCTGCGTTGGCGCGGAGTTGCTTGTGATGCCTGGCGGATATTGCCGGCTTTACTTGCACCCGCTTTCTTCATGATGAACAGATAATTAAACCCCCGCAGGAAAAAGTTGCCCTCCTCCGCAGCAGCGCGGTAGTTCCCCATGTTCAGCGTGGCGTTATGGCGAACCACCGCGACGATATCCACCGGTTCGAACCGCTTTCGCATTAGGGAAAACAGCTCAAATCCGATCGGAAAAAACCCATTCCCTTTTACGAACGAATCGCTGACATAGAGAGCCATGTGTCTGCCCGGTCGAAGCACTCGGTGAATCTCGCCGAGTACCTTATCCATCGCTTCGTAATAGGCGTTTGATCCGCTGGAAACATCCAGCTTGCCGATGCAGCGAGGATCCTCCGAATAGTTGATGTGCGTCGAGTATGGCGGATCAATGAAAACCAAGTCCGCTTTTTCATCTTCGAGCGGCAATTTTCTCGCATCAACACGGAAGATGTCCTTGCGAGTCGGCGCCAGGTCATAACCCAGAGCCCGCCGATCAAGATCGCGAGCGACATCAAGTGTTGTCCCGCTTCCAGCACAGGGGTCAATGACCAGATCGCCGGGCTTCGTATAGCGTTGGAGCAGATTCCAGATGATGTAGCTTGGCGTCGCGCCTTTGTATCCCGGAATACCCTGCTGCACCTCGCCATAATCCTGCGAAGGATAATCCCACAGCGTGGTTGGCTGAATGCGCAGCGGCGGCTTTTTGAACTTCATCATGATGTGAAAAGAAATTGCATCGCGAGACAGACCAGACACCGGCTCATCATCGACGGAGCCAGCCAGGTTGTCACAGCTATTCGCACCAGTTATGAGAATCCGTCTTTCAATTGCGGCGCAAATCTTTCAACACGTGCAGCCGTGGCGGGATTGACCAGACGTTCGAGCATGAGCGCAGCAGTTCGGCGCGTCAACTCATCAATATCCACTTCAAATGGAATCACCGGCAGCCCATACACCAGCGGCAATTGCCGATTCGTCTGAACCGCAATCATCGGACTGTAATTACCCGCTTCTCGCAGCACGCTGGTCATACCCATCGCGAAGTGATCGTCAAAGACAATGATCCCTTCGGGTCGATCCTGTTCCGGCTTCTGAAGCAGAGAGGAGGCAATTCTCTGGCCGTCCAGTACGCCCGGTTCCGTTTTGAATTGAATAAGATCGCATGGAGCTAATTTCGCCAACGCGAGACTTCGCTCCACCAGCGTCTGTTCCCGACGATCAAACTCCCAACTCGTGTGAACCAGAGCGATTTTCTTCGCACCACGCCCTGCCATTATCTCGATGGCACGACTCGCCATCTCTGCTTCATCAATGATGACACCGCATGGCGCTTCGCGCCAGATCGGCGTATGACAGAGAACTACACCACGAGACTCGATCTCGCGCCAATTATGGAGCGGAATCGAAGTTAACAATACGAGGCCGTCCAGGTCCCCACGTTCAAGGTCTAGATGAACCGGTGGAACCGCGGAAAGCAAGGGATCATGGCCGCTGTCCGCGTGAACATACGCCGTGCATCGGCAGTTCTGATGGGCGAGAGCCTGCTGCATTCGCACGGTCAGGCTCGTAAAGAACGAGTTAGTCCCCTGTGGAGGCAGGTGCGGCGTGATTACTCCGACCGCCCATTCAACCGGAGGGATTTTCGTCGGATCGGCTATCACGGTACCGACACGAGTTTTTCGTGTCAGCGCTCCGGTAGAGACAAGCATTTGCATCGCCCCGCCGAGCGTGCTGTTGTTGAGGCCGAGTTTTCGCCATAACTCCTGCTGCGCCGGCAGTTTCTCGCCTCGACCAAGGCCTTCAGAGCGGATAAAGCGGATGAGACGCTTATAGGCTCGCCTTGTCTGGCCGCGATTGTGGAAATCCGGCGTCCGTAGTTGCGGGGTCATGGTTTTCCCATCGATCTTGCTTATTACCTTATCAGTATAGAGATATTTTTAACAATCAGACAGCACCCACATGGCGATAAAACGCATCAATGAGCGTTTGTGACGTCAGCGCAGCTTCGGTAAGGGGATGAATACTTACTCCTGTTTTTACCGCATCCGCAAACTCCTGCATCGCTGAAGACATTGCACTCCGTACCACGTCAGCCAGACCCCACTCTTTTGGAAAGCTATGAGTCTCGCGGGCCTCACCGTTGAGCGGTTCAAATCTCCACCCGCGCCATGCAAAAATGCGAATCGTGCCGTTGGTACCGTAAACCGTCAGCTCATCATCCATCTGCATCGGAGAACCGCGTCGCCACGACGCCAGAAATTGCGCCGGTATTCCATCTTCAAATTGCAACAGCATGGCGGCTGTATCCTCCGCATCTCCCATACCCTGCGTATATCCCGCATGTCCGCTGGTAAAACTCAATCGTTTCCCCGTTATGAACGCAAGACGGTCGAGCATATGAACGCCATTGGTCAGCGCGACACCCCCGCCAGCCTTATCGCGGCTGTATATCCATGATGAATATCCTTCCGGGATGTATTGGACAATGCGATCCGTAGCAACCACCAGCTTGCCAAGGACGCCCTGCTCAATCGCAGCGCGGGCCTCACGCATTGGCTTGTAAAAACGATGCGTCAATTCAACAACCAGAGTGATCCCGGCTTTTTTTGCAGCGGCGACAATGTCTTTTGCTTCATCAAGGTTGCAGGCGATCGGTTTTTCCAGGAGCACGTGCTTTCCCGCAGCAATGGCAGCCAGCGCAGCATCGCGATGGAGATGATGAGGCAAACAGATACTGACCGCATCGATATCGCGGGATTTAATCAAATCATTCCATGACTTGAAAATTTGAAGATGCTGCGGCAGGCCATCCAACCGCTGTGAATCCGCTACCGCAATAACATCCAGGCCGTCAACCGCCGCACTTGCTCCCAGATGCTGCCGTCCTGCAAAACCCATCCCGATAATGCCAAGCCGTATGTTGGACACGATCACTCTCCTGATGGCTGATTACAACTCACACCTACTCACATCAGTCTGAATTACCATCCTTGTGTTGTGGTAACGAAAAATATATCTGCTCGCCTTCGTATTCCGTGCGTTACGCTCACTTGCCGCTCGTGGCCTGGTTCGATGCCGGCCGATCCGCATTGACAACCTCGCGTGGCAGCAACAGCGCATTGGGTGAACCTGCAAGGTAGTTAGGTATGTTGAAAAATCGTAACTGTCCAAGAGCCAATTCTGACAACGACCAGGCATACCCATCGGTCCCTTCGGGTACGGGAATAGATACGAATCGGCCGCTTGTTTCCACCTTCGCTATGGGTTTGCCGTCCGGCCCGCGAACTTGATGAGGACCGCCCTGCCAGTAATAGTCAATCCGGCGTGTTCCTTTGGGCACGTAAAAGTACATTCGCTGCATATGGCCCAGATGGTGCTGTGACGCATGACGTAGGTCGATTGTTACAGGAACACCTGCTGGTACTTCGATACCCCACGCTGCCCCTTGATCGTCAAACTCCATCCAATACAGTCCCGCGGACGGTACCGTGATGTTGACCAGATGTTTGGCGCCATCCTGAGGTAACCGCTCGGACGCTATCTTTTTGCCGTCCGCTGAAGTCACCGTGTAGTGCGCCTCCGCCCGGTCGCGATACCAGGCGATAATTCCCGTCGTGATGGTCAGGCTGAGCGGCTCCCCCGCTCGACTGTAAAGTGCATAGCGACATCCATTCTGGAATCGTTGTGACGAAGCAGCCGGAGTATCGGTGACGATTCCGCTCGGCACCAAGTCTGATGAGAATTGCCGCTCTTCCACAGCCTGCGGCTGGAAACGGTCCATATCCTCGCGGAAGAGGCGATCAGTTTCATCGTGGCTAAGCGGTTCCTCAACGCGCCAAGGATTGTCCTTTTGATGAAAGCTCCAAGAAGGCTCGTTGAACTCCGTGGCTGCCACCGGAGTCCATCCCTGACGCATCGCTTCCCAGTGGTTCATGTAGCTGTAACGAGCGCGATAGACATGCCGCAATGCAGCCAAAGCCAGGTCTCGCCGCATCGCTTTATCCGCTGCACGATCATGCTCCCATCGTAGCCGCACGTAGTGCTGATATTGCTTGAGTTGATCGATCCGCGTGATCACCTCAGGATGCCCGGCAGCAAGTCGAGTCGCGTCGTCAAGATCTCGCAGTGCAAGAGCCAGCAGGTGTTCACTCAGGAGCGGATCGTTACCGGGATCCAACCGTTCGTAGTAACGCCGCATCGGCTCGGCTGCGGGACCAAATGCCTGTTGATAGAAATCGTCTAACAAGGTGTCCAAATCGGCTTTCGGATTCCACATCAGTTTGTTGGCGATGTAGTAGCCTCGACCATGAAGTCCCCAGTTGTTGCCGCTCTCACAATCAAGGCTGGTGGCACCGATCGCGGCATAGCGGCGGATTTGATCTCGGATATATTTGACGTTCGCACCTCGTCCACCCGGCGGCATGTCAAAATCCCAGAGCCAGACGGACAGATATTCGTAGAAACCAAAGTTACTGGCCACCTTTGGCCAACGCTCCATCAACTCATCAAACGTGTACTTCCCCCGGATGAACCCGGCTGTCATCTGCACGTAAACATTTGGTTCGAGCGCGAATGACGGCGGTTCGCAATGATCGTTATATGCGTAGAGGCCAACCATCTTGCCCGGCATCTCGTGAGCCACGCGGCGGGCTACTTCATTGGCGAGTCCGAAAACACGGTCTGAAATGCTCCCCAACTTACGGCACGCATCACACTCACAATGACCATCACCGTCAGACGTTTCAAGCGACACCATGTCGGCATTCGGGTTTCGCTTCAGGTAGTCCATTGCCCAATCGGAAGCGATTTGTCGTACCGCCGGATTGGAGACGCATAATTGCGGCCCCTCACGTTTCCCCTTTACGAGGGCCAGATACTCAGGATGGTCAGCGAAAACTTTACTGTTCTCCTCAATGATCGACTGCCATGCGTGCCCGGCATAGATCGTGCGTGATGCCGCCATGCGGTTGTGACGTGCCCATGCTTCGTAGTCGGCGCGGGCCTTCGCATCAAAGAATCCATAACCCCACCAGATCCGCCGCGACAGGATCGCCGGCCGATCATTGAGATCGAGTGAAACGGTAAGCGTCGGACGTGATGGGATTACCTCCCATTCCGGCGCGGGAAAGAACCAACGACAGCCAAGCTCTTCGAGTAACCGAAACGCTGCGTGCGATGTCCCCAACTCGGTAGCTCCGATCAATCGCACGCGGCCAGTCTCGGTACGGATGGCAAAGGCTTCGCGGCCGTCACACGTATCGCGGATCGCCAATGGCTCGATCAGTTCGGGATCAGGAAATTCCGCAAGCGTCCCCAAGACAATGCCTGTCGCACCATCGCCGACACGCACCTCGAACTTGCCTCCCGTGATGCGCGACAGATAGGCAGCTAACTCATCAGCGACATGCTTTGTCTTGTCAGACGCGGCAGATGAAATGCAGACGGGCAACAGCGGCTGGCCGTTTTCAGCGAGCGTGAGCGTGTGCGCTGGCCGAGTATTGATGACTGAGTCATTGGCGCACCCGACCATGCTCAAGAGCACAGTCGTCATGAGGAGAATTGCAATCCCGTGTTTACCGCTGGTTTGTTTCATCGAATTTCCGCCTCAATTTCTGGCACACAGACCGCAATCCATTGGGATCGGCAGCATGACACAGCCGCCGATCTGAAACATTCTGACCACCGGAATTGCAGCAGGATAATTCAGTCAGAGGCTGATGGGCAATTTGCAATTCGATACCGTGTGGGAGTGATTTCAGGCTAGACCGTTTTCACTTTTGCTCCAGCGTGCAGCCGCAGCAACCGAAGAAGCCGGCGGAAATGATCGTGGCACTTCGGGCGGTCATTGGTTCGCGGGGGCTTCAATGTGGCCGCAGTCGGATGACTGCGGAAACCAGCACCCGTCCGAAGTTTTGGATTACTCGGCAATTGAAAACGACATTTCGAGCGGCGGCAATTCAAGCAATGATTTCCATGAGAGAGCAGGTCTCTTTTCTTTCCTAACTCTTGACTTGTCAAAGATCACGAGCGGCTGCCCTGATTATCGCACCACGTCGCCGCCCGTTCTACTTCAAACAATAAACGCTCGGGGGATTGGAGAGAAAGGCTTCCTCAGGGTTTCGATGGAAAGATCAAGCCCGCTATGGCTCGAGCCGAGGTCAACGATGAGAATCTGGTCTTGTTTTGCATGGACCACCGCCGACAGCAAGGCTCGCTGCTGATGGACAACGGGCCTTGTTTGGTCGAGAGACGAGTCGCGGGCTCGTCGAATGGAGCCGGGGGGAATCGAACCCCCGTCCCGTTGCAGAAAACATCGAGAAACAAGCTGATTTTGAAATAAGCGCAGCGCCATGCGCAGCGCGTGATGCACAGGCCCACGCCATCGACCCGACGATTGCCACCCTGATCAACGCATGGGACAACCTGCCCGAACCCGTCCGGGCCGGCATCCTGGCGATGATCCAAGCTGCCAAGGGGGGCGAGTGATGATGCCCCGTCTACACCGTCTACGCCTACACAACCTCAAAAACGCCATCACCGCGCGAGGTTTCGTTGGCGCGGGGGTGGTCTGGCAAGGGGGTTTCGTAGACGCCCCGGGCGCATGGGTCCTCCCTGACACGGACTTTGCTGTCAATACTGCCGGGAACAGTCGGAAATCATAACTGGCTTTCTTTCGTGGTTTTATGAAGTCGCTGACCATCGCACAGACCGCTAAGCTGCTGAGCACGACAACCAAACAGGTGCAGGCCGATATCGCTACTGGCGCGCCGATCGGTGCGAATGGGCGGGTTGATCTCTTGGTTGCGGGTTGGCCACGGGCTGAGGTTGAATGGATGTCCATGCTCATAGTAGAGCCATCCATCCGGTTGCGGGTTGGCCACGGGCTGAGGTTGAATGGATGTTGATCCTCAACGGCTCGGTTGCGACTGCCGTTGCGGGTTGGCCACGGGCTGAGGTTGAATGGATGAGAATCTCATTCGCTGCGTCGTTGCCGCCAGTTGCGGGTTGGCCACGGGCTGAGGTTGAATGGATGACGCTTGCACGGTCAATGCTGCTTTGACTGTTGCGGGTTGGCCACGGGCTGAGGTTGAATGGATGTGCGGTTCGTGTTGCTGATGAGTTCCGTAGGTTGCGGGTTGGCCACGGGCTGAGGTTGAATGGATGTCGACTCCGGGCAGGATCACTCCGGCCTAGGTTGCGGGTTGGCCACGGGCTGAGGTTGAATGGATGTCGACGGCGTGTTGCTCGACCGAGACGACGTTGCGGGTTGGCCACGGGCTGAGGTTGAATGGATGAATGCTACTATCAATGATAGTATC
>JADZCR010000013.1 GCA_020851465.1 Phycisphaeraceae bacterium
AGCACCAATTGCACTCCGCCTACGCTATTGTGCCTGTAATGGGCGTAGCCATAGTCGGCGGCGATCATCTGGCCAATATTGGGTCGCTTCCAGTGATGGGGCACGTCTATGGGGTCGGCGTCGTGTTTCAACAGTTCGCCTGTTATCGCGTCGCGCACGTCATACAGCCATGACGCGGGGTATACTTCATCGCCCTGTGTTCCTCCGCTCAGGGTGAGTTCCACCGGAAACACGGTCATCGCGATGAGTTTACCCAGGCACACCACTATCCACTGCATGCCGGTCCGCCCGCGCGCCGCCATGCTCGCTTGATTCCGTCCTTGCCGGTGGTCCCCTCACATCGCTGACATGGGTGGTAACGCATTGCGGCGGTTGACGTCAGCAGTGAATAACTGGTAAATTGGCTGTAGTCAGCACGGTGAAAATAGGCTGAACAAGACAAGATGATGTAGAAGAATCTCTACAGCGTCATGACGATCGATGAGTTAGCGGCATATATCAAGATCTCGAAGTCAACGTTGTACAAGCTGTGCGTCGAAGGAAAGGTGCTTGGGCAGAAAATTGGTCGGCACTGAGGATTCCTGCGGACCATCATTAGACGGATGGTTGGCTAGGGAGTTCATGTCGTTGTCGCCGATGCGGTAAAAAGAGCGCCGGATGATGAAACGCTTCACCAAGGCTATTGGGCGAGCAGCCAGATTTCAATTGCCCGACCTGCTGCGGGCAGAGCGGCGTTCCTGGCTGACCTATGCGTAGGTGTTTTCATGCAAGGGGGAAATGGGCAGATGAACAGCTGTTGGTACTATTCGAAGGGTGGGCGCATGCACGGACCGATGAGTCGATCAGAACTCGACGAATGTTACGACCGGGGCGAGATCGCCAATACCGATCAGGTGCGGATGGAAGGCGGCACCCCCTGGATTCCATACTCCACGGTGGCACGCGACACGGCATCCGACGGTAGCTCAACCGTCGTGGTCAGCCGCGTCGAACGCGTTCGTGGCGTGGATCACGTTGCTTCACCAAGTCACTCAAACATCGTGGGCACAACTTCACCTCCACCGCTGCAGCCGACTCGTTCTTGGTTGAACGCTGCTGGGGTTCACCCGCTTGTCGCGCTTTGTGTTGTCGCATTCGATTTCACGATCTTTGGGGGTGAAGCCGCAACGGGCGGGCTCGGGGCCTTCTTCCTTGCACCGCTGGCGGGAATGGTAGTGTTCGGTGCCACGATCTTGGTTCAGCGACATGGCTGTCATGATTCATGGGCGGCAGCAGCAGGAAAGGCCTTGCTGCTCGGATTCCTCACCGCTATTCCCACCCCGCTACCGTCCTTCGTGACTGCCGCCCTAGGTGGGATGGGTTATCTCGCGCGACGCGGAACCACATAACGATGCCGTGACGCGTTGCGGCAATAGAATAAGGAGCTAGACATGTTCGACTTAACCGACCATATACTGCGAAAGAGAATACTCGACTGGGCTCAGCAGATTCGTGTTTTGCTCGACAAGGAGGGTCAATCAGGTGCGGTAGCGGCCGTGGATGACGCGATCGCCCAGTTCAAGATGGATAAGCTTACGATTGCCGTCCTCGGGAAGGCCAAGAGAGGGAAAAGCACTCTTGTGAACGCCTTGCTGGGACGTACCGACGACATCGTAGCGCCGGTGGACGTCCTTCCCGCATCAAGCACCATCAGTCGGTTCTTTTTCGGCGAGAAAGAGACCGCAACCGTCTATTTTGCGGATGGCCATACCGAGTCGGTACTGTTCGGAAATATCCGGGATTACGTGACGGAAGAGGCCAACCCAGAGAACCGTAAAGGGGTTACCTTTGTTGACATCGCCGCTCCTTTCCCGGGCCTTGATCCGAACGTAGTTCTTGTCGACACCCCTGGTGCGGGTTCCCTTCACGAACATCACGACACGCTACTCCAAGCATTTTTGCCTTCGGCGGATGCGGTCATATTCCTCGTGACAGCACAGATGCCCATCGACAACACCGAACTCGATCTGTTGCGTCAGATACGGGCTGCTGACATCCAGAAAATGTTCTTCGTGGTGAACCAGATCGACGTCACCGACTCGCGCGATCTGCAGGATGCCATTGAGCACAACACCAAAGTCCTGGCCTCGGCAGGCATCCATGCGACTTTCGTCCACCGGATCAGCGCGCGCTCTGCTTTCGAAGGCAGACCGGACAAGGGCGGGATCACCTCCTTGATTGATGAAGTCCGGGACTTCCTCGTCGCCAATCGCCTGGGGGCACAAATCGAACGTTTGCGCTCTCGAATTGAGGCGGTTGCCGGAGCCTTCGTTTCGCAGGTCGACTTGCAGCTCCGTGAAAGTCAATGCAGCCGAGATGAAATCGACCAGCGGTTGACTGAACTTGCAAAGACACGCACCAACCTCGAGTCGAAACAGCAGTCCGTTGACCGCAACTTCATCTTGGAGTGGAACACGGCCATAGATGACTTCGAGCAGCGACTCAGCGTGATTCAGCGGCAGACTCAACAGCATTTCGAGCAAACGATCGCTTGCGCACCGCTGTTAACTGTCAAGACCCTATCCGCAAGACTTCCGAGACTAATGCTCAACGACATCGAGCAGCGTTTGCAGCCTGCAGTCGACGAGTTGGAGAAACAACTTATTGCGGCCGCGAACCAACTGCAGCGATCCCTGCCGATGCTCGACATCCGTACTGGCGATGGGGTGGCCATTCAGAAATTGTCTGATGGCGAGATGAAACGAGGAGTTATCAAGGGTTCACTTTGGGCCACATTAAGCGGTTCTTTACCCGTGGCCTCCAGTTATGTGTTCGGACAGATGGCGGCCGCTGGGACGAGTCTTGCGGCATCTGCCACCGCGGCCGCCGCCACCGCTGTATGGTGGAACCCGCTCACATGGATATCTGCTGGCGCAGCGGTTCTATCTGGAACCGCTGGTGCCGCTGGCGCGAGCGCGATTACCGCTGCTGCAACACCATTGTTGACCATTGTTGCTGGACCGATAGCGACGGCTGCATTGGCGGTGGCTGCTGCGCAGGTGCCGCTCGCCTGGCGGAGATCGATGTTGAAACACAAGGATCACTTGCCGCTGGCGGCGCGCGACTTCATCTCAGACGCTTTTCGACAACTAAGGGCAGAGCGGCTTCGCGAGCTTCGGAAGGCGGGAGAGATGCTCCTCCGCGAGTACCGTCAGAAGCTGGGACAGCAGATCACCCAGACCGAGACCACGCTGGTGACAATCCGGGAGCGACGTCCGAGCGAAGACCGGATTGTGGCCTTGCGGATCACAAGCGACGAGTTCCACCGTGTAATGAAGTCATTACCGCTGGTGGATGGGAAAGATTCAGGGGCTAAGGCATGATGCACGTCATTGATCAACTCCTGCGCCTGTTCACAGCGACGATACGGTTCCCGCCGAATGATACCGTCCGCGAAGTACTAACGACTGCGCAGCAACGGCTGCTGGTGCTGCGCCATCGCTGGACGCTGCTGGATAAACCCTTCGTGGTTGCGATAGTCGGGTTGAGCAATGTCGGCAAGTCAACATTGATGAACGCATTGCTGGGTGACGAATTCGCGCCCGCCGGCAACTACCCATGCACCGCCTGTCCTGTGGAGTTTTCCTTCGGAACACCGTTGCAACTGACGGTCTTCCCTGCTGAGGACTACAACAGGCCACATTGGGTTTGCAGTGATGCCACGGAGCTATTAGAACGATTGATGGCGGTTGCGGACGAAAAGCAACGAACGTTCGAGGGGAAGGTGTCTCGTGTTCAGGTTACAGCCCCGCTTCCCATTCTCGAAAATGGCCTCGTCCTTGCTGATACACCTGGGTTTAACGCCGTGCAACTTGAAAGTCGCCAGGGAACGCATCAGCAAGCTTTGGAGGACTATCTACGCACGAAAACATCGCAGGTGTTCTGGGTCGTTCGCGCGACATTCGGCGTCGACCGTGCCGAGAAGGGGTTTTTTGAGCGGTTTCTGGGCGAAGTATGTGACGACATCATCGTGACAGGATCTGAATCACTTGATGAAGGCCAACGGCTGCGATGGCGCAGACGCGTTGCCGCACATCTCTGCGGACCCATGCCCCGCTTCCATTTTGTTTCGGGGTTGCATGGTGCAGAGGCAAAGCGATCTGGCGATGCTGGAAAGCTGGAGAGAGCTGGCATCAACAATCTGGAAGCCCGGCTGAGAGAACTGGCCGTGTCCGGAACGCGAGTCGGCGTTCTGCGGCAGGCGGTGACCG
This sequence comes from Phycisphaeraceae bacterium, assembly GCA_020851465.1. Lineage (NCBI taxonomy): Bacteria > Pseudomonadati > Planctomycetota > Phycisphaerae > Phycisphaerales > Phycisphaeraceae > Phycisphaeraceae bacterium. Next base: position 4,251 of record JADZCR010000013.1, read on the forward strand.
ACTTAGCTCACCAACTAGGAGACTGGGCAAGGAGCCATTGGGCGGACGCAACGGGCTACAGGGGGAATTTCTGGAATCCGCCGGAATGGGCCACGCTGAGATCGGCCGCCGTAAGTGATACGCTATGCCAAGAGATTGTCACGGCATTGGATGTCCCAGAGCACAGTTCGTGAAGGAGACAGCAGATGACCGCAACGGCAGCTATTTCGACTACCTCGCAGAAGACGGCGCAGGGGTGCTCAGTCGCCATTATTGGCACTGAGGGCACCGGGAAGACCGTACTCATCACAACGCTCGCCTCTCGCTTCAGTCGAGTGACCCCAGACGGGCTATTCCTCAGCCCCAGCGATAACCGTGGAGTGACTTACAAATACGTTTCTCGCAGCTGGGATGCGCTATCGAAAGGCCAATGGCCGCCAATCACAAAACGCGGGGAATTTTTCCAACTGGAGTGGATACTTCAGGAGCATGGCACGCCCGTCGCTGACATTCGTATGATCGATGTCTCTGGTGAGGATCTTCGGCTTCTGTTCGACGATGGTCAGATTGATGAACCAACGAAGCTGTCTGATGGCCTGCGACGAGTCGTCGAGTATTTGCGCGACGCCAAGATCATCTTGGTTCTCGTGGATCTGGACGATATTGTCAGTAATCGCGACGGTGAGCACGTTCGGCAGACGCAGTGGGTCATCAACTATGCCTTAAAGAGTGCCTCGACTAACGGAATCGGTGGGGCAACGGCGCTGGTCTTCACCAAAGCAGACCGATACGAAGCCCTTATCCAGCGCGAGGGCGGGTTGGAGAGCGTGATCCAAAAGTATCTGCCGCTCGTCTATGGCAATTATGTGGAGGATGGACGTCTATCGGTACTGTCGGTAGCAGCCGTGGCGGAAACACGCGTTGACACGTCCTCCAGAGAGCCACGGCAAGTGCCCGTGATGAATTTCAAGTCGCGTGGCCTGGATACGCTGATGAAGTGGATTCATGGCAAGGCACGGGCGGTCGCAGCGGCGGATGCCGCACGGCGGGACGCAATCCGCACCCAACAGGCAGCGGAGGCTCGCGTCGCAAAAGATCGCGATCTCAAAAAGCTTCGTGATCACCGTCGCGGGCAAATGATGAAAAGCCTTTTACTTGCGCTGCTGCTTGGGGTATTGGCGCAACCGATCACGCTTCCCGCCTTGCGCTACCTCTACACTCACCGAGACCCGTCCGTTGAGACACGTGTGCCGCGCCAAGTCGATCACCCGGGCAACTGGTATCTACTGTGGTTGAATAGTACGACTGAAACAGTCTACGACGTGACGGTATCTAACCCTGACTACAAAGTGAACACAAGCGCCGTTGTGATTTGGGATATGCTTTTGACCACAGGAGGTATCCTGATTGCCTGGAAAATCCTGTACGAAAAATTCAACGCGGCATCCCCGGCCCCACAGAATTAAGGTGTCACACAACCAAAGGTAGAGGTAGCTCCGATGCAATTCCGACTGGCGATTTTCGACCAAAGCACTCGAAATCCGAGTAATCAGTACTGGACATGGTTCCATCCCGAATTGACGGTTGATCTACTCGGCCGTGTGTACGATGAGATCATAAGCCGCAACCTGCCTGAGAGACCGCAGGACCTCAAGCCAGGCGAGTATGCGGGGGGGGCGGTTGTCATTGACGGTTGGCTGTGCTGCTACAGAGTGGGCAATGGGGGGACGGATTCCTTTGGCCGCGAGGGCCGATTCGTACCTATTTGTGCATTTACGCGTGCCGCCGATGCTAAAGGTCGTAACTGCCTGGAGGTTCTGGAATCGCCGCAACTGAAGGAACTGGCTAGAACTGCGCGGGATAGCTGTCCGGTGCCTGCGCCAGAGAGCCTCGCGATTGATCTAGAGGTCTCGGTGGCGCAGGACGCGACGGGCCAACTCGAGGAACTCACGCGGACTGGCCGGGTGGAGATCGCCGGTACTGATGTGTTGGCTCGTGCGGGATCGCTGATCGCGGCGCTTGCCCCAAGCGTTCCGTTTGAGTGTCGACTGGTGCAGTCGGGAGGCGGGGCCTCGGCGATAGTCTCCAAGCCTGTACGAGATACAAACGTACCTCCTATTTCAGATGCGGTTCAGGATGTGCGGCCTTCCGCCCAAGAGATACGCCGACCTCAGCGCGTCGGTGAGCACGACGAAGCCGTCGTGGCTCCTACTGGTCCCATGGGCACGTTGAAAGCGGGCGGCGTTCTGAGGCGGTACCGGTTACACTTAGCCATCGCGATTGTGTGTCTGCTCATCGGCGGTTTGTCTGGATCAGTCCTGCACTCGATAATGACGAAGCTTGTCGCGATAACGACGGAGCCCGCCGCGGTCGCCCCCGACGTCGATTTCTTGGTTCGACAAGTCGAAGAGGGGTCTTCACAAGTCCCGTCTGGCAAGGTCAAACTATCGCTTGAGCTCGTTACCCGTACCCCTGTGATTGAAAGCTGGAGCCTGGACGGGCAGCCCTTGAAGGGGGAGGCGAATCGGATTTTGGAAGCGGTGACGTATGGGCAGCACAGGGTGGAAGTTAAGTACCATTACGCCGATAAAGATGGTAACTCACATCGAAGAAAGGCGGCGACCATAAGTGTGAAGCACACAGAGGGAGGCGGTGTTTCCGTTGACGTACAGCCCGTGGTGGACTGAGCTTCCCCACGAACGGTGGGCGCGTCCGGACGGCGGGATTTAATGCTTTGAGGTCAGGACGCGGCGCAGCTGGCCGGCAGCCAGAATGCTGGTGACTGCGGCTCAGCGTTTGTCGGCGGTCATTGATTCGGGCTAGCGGGTTGAGATCATGGCAAACTCTCAGTGCTGGCGGATGCAAAGCGTGGTCCCTATTGCTGTTGTTTCCCGCCAAACTCGCCATGATACACGCCGCCCGCATTAATCGCGTTGCGGTTGATCACCACACCGAATCGCGTAGACGGGTTGCCGGTGAGCAGGAAGGCCACAGCCTTGCTGCCAATCTGATTATCCACCATTTACTAGTTCGCGCATGTGCCCGTACCGGTCAACCAGAACGCCTGCTGACCGGCATCGACGATGGTGTTTCGCATCGACGGCCGTAGTTGACGAACGTCAATCGCCATGGGCTGCCTCCCGCGCCAGCCAGGCGGCGTAGTGGATCAGGTTCACCGTGCCGTCGATATTGGCAGGCGCACCAGCCTCGATGTCGGTGCGAACCATCTTCTCGGTGATCCGCCGGGAGCCGGCGGTGGCGAGGATTTTTGCCGCCTGAGCAGGCGTCAGGGCGGTCATTCGGGGTGTCTGATCGGTCATATCTCTAGTCCCGGGGCAAGGTTACGTCAATCTGTAAGTTCTTTATTTACAATGAGTTAATTGCCTTGATGTTTCTTCCCAAGCATGGCTTAATGTGCCTGTTGAATTGAACGTAAACCAAGTAGCCACAAGGAGATAGGCCATGCGAACCAAGCGAATCGAACTTGAAGGACGAACCGGGCACGTCGCCATCGAACGCCAGCGCGGCAGCGTCACCATCCGCATCGACAGCATCATCGCCGACCCCGACCCCGGCAAAGGCGAGCAGGCTTGGAAGACCTGGGAGATCGACGCCAAGGGCACTGACGACACCGAACTGTTCTGGATCGCCACTGAGGTTCAGCGCCGCTGCGACGGGGTGGTCGGTACCAACAGCGACGTAGACGGCTACTACCGCGAACTGCAGCGTTTTGTGGACTGAACGGAGAACGCCATGACCCGATCCCAACCCATCATCCAGATTACCCGCCGAGGCCGGAACCTCGTCATTCGTCAGGTCTGCAGCCGCTATGGTGAAGTCATCGACCATCTGGTCGAACGTCACAATGGCTCGCCTGTCGGTATGGTCGCCGCTGCCGAGCGGGCCAGCCGACGAATGTTTGAGCGGTATGACGAGGCCTCCAACATCAACAGCCCAATCGTTGCAACCGAT
>JADZCR010000014.1 GCA_020851465.1 Phycisphaeraceae bacterium
AAAGCTCGAACAGCGCGAAGCAGGACAGACCCATGATGTCAATCGAGGACAGGTGCTTTTGGGTCTGGCTGGGGTGAAACGTGAGCAACTCAGCCGGGTGACAATCGCTTACGAGCCGGTATGGGCGATCGGCACCGGTAAGAACGCGACTCCCGCTGACGCACAGGAAGCACACGACCGTATTCGTCGATGTGTGGAGTTCAGTTTATTGGCAGGCGACGGTCATAATCGAGCGGAGGCGGCGGCCATCGCTGCCGGGATGCGTATTCAGTACGGCGGATCGGTGAAACCGGCGAACGCCAAAGAACTTTTTTCTCAATCGGATATTGATGGCGGCTTGATCGGCGGAGCGTCACTCAAGTCAGAGGACTTTCTGGCGATCGTCAAAGCTGCGGTGAAATAGACTGCACGTTTCGAGTCAGTACGACAGGAGTCGGCTTCATGATGCTGATCATCCTGATAGGCGGCGTGTTGGGATTGATCGTAGTCGGGGCCGTGATATGGAGTTTGTATACGACTGGTCGTAAGGACTCATAGGCGAGACAATGGCTCTTTAATATTGGGGACACGTGTCCCACGAAAGGTTTGCTTCATATGCTGATGCTCGCGTCGGTTCTTGTCACGATTCTGCTGGTACTGTTTGTCTTGGTGAGCCTGCTGCTCTCAGGCGTGATTCTGATTCAAAAGCCTCGCGGGGGCGGCCTTAGCGGGGCGTTCGGCGGGGCGGGTGGGGCGCAGTCCGCATTCGGATCACGCACCGGAGATTTTCTTACGTGGTTCACCGTTGCCTGCTTCACAGCCTTTATCCTGTTGGCCATCGGCCTGACGTGGTCGATCCCATCGCCTAATTCACCGCTCGAAAAAGAAAGCGTTGACTCGGCGACGCCGCCTTCCGCCACACAACCAGCTCCATTACCCAAGGACACGGCGGAAATTCCGGAGTCCCCTTTGCCGCCGACGACAGCTCCAGCTGAGTCAGATACCTCGCACACCGCTCCGCAATCACCGCTGGCTCCGGAGAAGGCCCCTTGATCCGTTCAATGACCGGATTTGGCGATGCCTCGGAGCAGGCGGCGGGAGTGCATTACCTCGCCGAGGTGCGCAGTCTCAACAATCGATATTTCAAAGCCACGATTCGGCTGCCTGACATTATTTCGGGTCTGGAGGCTGAGCTTGAGTCATTGCTTCGCCAGCGGCTTAATCGCGGGTCAATCACGCTGGTCGTCAAAATGCGTGCTGCTGAGGGCGCGACAACGCATCGGATTAACGACGCGGCTTTGCTCGACTACCTCGATCACCTCGAGACAATTCATACAAAAATCGGCGGTGATAAGGATCATGCGGTCCATATCGACTTAACCGCATTGCTGGCACTTCCGGGCGTTCTGGTTCCCGAAGATGAAGCTGCGATTCTCGAACGAGCGCGGCCGGTCGTGCTGAGTCTGACAGGACAGGCATGTGACAGGCTCACGGTCATGCGTTCCCGCGAGGGATTAGCTATCGCCGATGATCTCACCAAACACCGTGTTTTCATTCAAGAGCGGCTTGCGATGGTCAAGGACCGTGCGCCGCAGGTGGTGGAGGAGTACCATCAGCGGCTGCGCGCGAGGATCGATCACCTGCTGGCACGGGCAGAATTACGAATCGACGAAAAAGATTTAATCCGTGAAGTCGCCATTTTTGCGGAACGAGCGGATATCTCGGAAGAAGTAACCCGATTGAGCGGGCACCTTGAACAAATCGAGCGGATCGCCGCTGCGCCGGACGGCGAACCTGCTGGGCGGACGCTCGACTTCCTCACGCAGGAATTGCGTCGTGAAGCCAACACCATCGCGAGCAAGAGCAATGATGCGGTGATCGCGCGTGCTATTGTTGAGGTGAAAGGAGCCATCGACCGGATCAAGGAACAGGTCCAGAACGTGGAGTAAACCCGCGACTTTTCCGTCGGCTGACCGATTAACACGGGTGAACAAAGGGCACGATTCGACCATTCGAGGAAAAGCTGGTTTTATAGATGGTCGATAGTTCTGATAACAGCCTGCGTGGTCGATTGATCGTTTTGAAAAATACCCGACTAAGGTTTCTGACACTCGTAGCCACGCTATCTAGAATCGTCTGACTTCTCCGGTCCACGGAACCGTGCATGTCCCAAGTCCCCACCCCCAACCTTACCGGCAGCTTATCCGGGACCGGCGCGCCGATTGGCCAGTCCGCACTGGGATCAGCCGTTTCGTCAGGTGTGTCGGGTCAAATGGGCAGCGGTCGGGACCGTTTTGCTACTGATGAGCTTGCGATCGTTCTTTCGCATTACGATCTGGGCACGATCGAAGCGATTCAGGAGTTTCCCAAGGGCTCACGCAAAGCACCCAAGCTGATCCTCCGGACGGAGAAAGGATTCTTTCTTCTCAAGAGGCGGGCACGCGGAAAAGATGACCCGTTCAAGGTCGCGTTCTGTCATCAGCTTCAAAGCTACCTTGCCAGCAAGCAGTTCCCGCTGCCTCATCTGATCGGCACAAAAAAAGACAACAACTCAATGCTCCAGTGGAAGGGATGCATTTACGAGGTGTTTGAATACATCAAAGGCACGAGCTACGACAACTCCCTCGAAGCCACCGCTGATTCAGGCAAGACGCTTGCGCTCTTCCACAAACTGCTGGCCTCATACCAGCCGGAATATGAGCCGGCGCAAGGCTCCTATCATGCGTCACGTTCGGTGGCGTCTTCGATGGAAGCGATTCCAACGACGCTTTCAAAAATCGAACCGCGCAGCGTCGATGCTTCGGATCGGGTGGCGCAGGTCGTCAAGTTTCTGCACAGCAGCTACAACGCAGCCGCGATGAAGGTCAACGAAATGGGGTTGACCGACTGGCCGATGCAGATCGTTCACAGCGACTGGCACCCCGGCAACATGCTCTTCCGCGGATCGCGTGTGGTTGCGGTGATTGACTATGACGCAGCGAGAATTCAGCAGCGGATCATCGACGCGGCCAACGGCGCGCTGCAATTTTCCATCATCGGCGGCGGTGATGACCCGGCGCAATGGCCTGATTACATCGATGAATCTCGATTTAAGCGGTTCCTGCGGGCGTATGACAGCGTCAACGTCCTTTCACGAGCCGAGCTGCGCACCGTGCCGTGGCTGATGCTCGAAGCACTGATTGCCGAAAGCGTGATCCCCGTCGCGGCTACGGGATCGTTTGCGAGGATGGAAGGGATCGGGTTCCTTCTGATGGTAGAGCGGAAAGTGAAATGGCTGCAGGCCCACGCCGACCAACTGGGGAAAGTGCTTGAGCAGTAGCGGCCTTGCTGTAAGCCCGATTCGATACGCCGCGTTTTTCGGCCGCACGGGGGAGAAGTCAAAACACATTTATACGCCCGGCGATTTTGAGCCTTCCCCCGTGTATTTCAGCACCGCCTCGACAAACGCTGCTCCGCGCGACTCGAAATTCACAAATTGATCCCAACTGGCACATGCGGTGGAGAGAAGCACCACGTCGCCTTGCCTGACACGGTCGGCGATTTCCGCCATGGCTCGATCGAGCGTACCGCAGCGAATTACGGCGGCACTGTCGTCACCCCACATTGCGCCGCCGCAGCCGGTGACTCCCACACTTGGTCCGTGTGTCGCCGTCGCGTCGTGACCTTCGGCCTCCGCAGCGGCAGCGATGGTGTCGCCCGTTTTTCCGATGGTGTAGATGGCATGGCAATGCCGGGCAGCCAGTCGCGCTAAAGGCAACAGGTCGATTCCCTTGTCATATCCGCCCAGGATGAGGTGGACTTTGCCTCGCGGGAAGCTTTTGATCGCCAGTTCGGTGGCGTCGGGAGTGGTCGCTTTGGAGTCGTTGAAATAGCGCACGCCTGAGTGCTCCGCAACGAATTGCATGCGGTGGGTAAGCCCGCCGAAGTCGGCGAGAGACTTCCAACTCTCCCACTCCGGTTGATGAATGGCAGCTTTCACGACCGCAGCAGCCAGCCTGGCGTTGAGCTGGTTGTGCTCGCCGGGGATGATCAGTTCGATTGGCGGACTCAGGGCCAGGTCGTCCCGCTCAAAAAACGAAAAGTTAGACACTCGCGGCGTGAACACGTTATGTATCCCCGGTCCGCCGATGGTAATGTCATCGTCCGCCTCGCGCTGATAGTCAAGCAGTGCCTGCTTGGCGTGCTGATATGCCTCAAAAGAACCGTGCCAGTCGAGGTGATTCGGTTGCAAGTTGGTGATGACAGCAATATGCGGAGACCACTTCTCCTCGCGCAGCCCCTCCAGCATAAAGCTCGAAAGTTCGAGTACAACCCAATCGTTCGGTTTGATCGTGTCGATGACTCCGAGCAGCGATCCGCCAATATTGCCGCCGACATGAACATTAAACGAGTGATCTCCCGCTGACGTATGGCGCAGAATGTGGCCGATCATTGCCGTCGTCGTTGATTTTCCAGCACTGCCGGTGATGCCGATGGTGTGAAGTCGGTTGGGTAGATGTCTGACAAGCAATCGAATTTCGCTTGTCAGCGCGACACCGGTGGCGCGGGCGGCGGCGACGTAGGGATTGTCAGGCGGGACAGCGGGATTTACCACGACGAGATCCGCCGTGGTGAAATCCTCCGTGCGATGCTCGCCCAGATGAAACGAGACGCCGCGTACATCGCTGAGTCTGGCTACGCTCTCCTTGAGATCATCAGCCGGTGCCGTATCGGTGACAGTGACTTGCGCACCTCGTGCTGCGAGGAAGCGTGTGACGCCGACGCCTCCGCCAAAGCGACCGAGGCCCATGACGAGGGCCTTCTTACCCTGAAGGTTCAACGGAAGACTCCATTCCTGACCGTTACCGACGAAAAGCGGCTGGTGATAATCGTCCCAACTCTATCGGCTCGTTGCGATTGATGACTGCTACTTGACGTCGAGTTCCGCTGCCTGCTTCATGCTCTGGCTTGCGTGGAAAGTGGCGATCTTCACTCCCTTGGGGATGGCGAAATAGAGGTACATGATGTCGTCAGGCCCCATCTGATTAGTGGGGATTTGGCGTGCCGACTGGATGGGGCTTTCCGGTTCGTAGTGAATCTGCTGCGAACCATCAGCTCGCGCCCAGGCGAAACCCTGCGGCAGATACTTATTGCCCTGCACGTCCTGGAGCCAGACGCCTTGGACGCTCGCCGCCGCGACGTGTGCGGCACCCATGAGTGACTGCGCCTTGTCTTTACCCAGTCGGACTCGCACGGTGCGAACCGTCGGATCCGTGTGGACGCGTTCTATGGCAACTTGTTTGGAGACGGTCCCTTCGGTTTTACCTGCTTCGCCGATACCTCGTGTGAGGAATCCATTGGCATCCACCTCAAACGAGGTGACTTTATTACGGCTGATGACGTAGGGCAGAGCGTTGTTAATCTCGATACCCAGTGCCTGTGATCCCGAAACTGTACCTTCGCGCATTCCGACTCTGCCTGTGACGCTGTCGTTATTTTCACCGACCAGCGATGTGGCGGTACTCTTGCCCAAAGCCCGTGCCACGCGGTGCATGTCGCTCGACGCCTCAGGCAGAGAAAGCCGCAGTCTGCGGGTGAAAAGGAACTTTGGCTCCTGATCCTGCGGGAGTTGGAAGACAAAGGCAAATGTCCCGCCGCGAGCATCAGCCGACAGGAACGCCTTGTTGTCACTGAAGGGGACGTATAACCGTTCACCCGTGCCGGGGTCCACCTTTGTCGCGCCGACGGGAGCGACCCATCCAGTCGTGGAATCTTCGGGATTTTTGCCTGTTTCAACGGTTAACAACCGGATGGCCGGAGGATAGAGCCGGAGCAGATTGGTATCGAACGCGCGGGCCTTCTGGTCTTCCAGCGGTACCCATTTAGTTTCGACAACTACCAGCTTGGAGTTTGGCTGTCGGGCCCAGTTTCCGATGAGTCTGGTCACGGTTGCATCAGCACCTTTGAGCGGCGTGGGAACCACATAGACCGCCATCGGGACTACTTCTCCCGGCGCGACCGCCACCGCGCTGTTGGGGTCGTACCGCAATCGAAACATACCGGCTTGGGTGGAGATGCTCGGTGCGTAGAGGTCCATCGGCTGGCCTGCGTAGAAACTGCCGCGCGAGAGCATCGAGTAAAACGCATCGGTGCTCTTTTCGACGGAGAACCACAGACGACCGCCGGAGTTTTCCATGACCTGGCCGGACGCATCAACGTAATACGGCTGGTAACCCATCAGATCAGCCGGCAACGCGAGAAAGCCCAGGCCGATGATGGTCAGCCCAACGGTAAGGCATCCGGAGAGAAAACCGAAGATGCTGCCGCCGATCCAGTTGGTCAGGGTGCTGAAATACAGGTTGTAGTGGACCACCTTGTCAATTACGGTTCGTACGATCAGCAGAGCGAGCACGAATGGCGCGAGCAGCCCGACTCCCCAGGCGAACTGAGGCATGCGCATCAGCAGGATGCCCTGCGAGATAGGCTCCCACAGCGCCAGCGCGATTGCCCCGCAGGCAACAGTAATTATGAAATGCAGAAACGCACTGAATAATCCCTGCCGGCCCCACCAGTAGGCCATGAACAGGATGAACGCCATGACGAGGAGGTTGATGACGGTATTCATGGGCTACTTTCCTCCTCCCATGATGCGGGTCACTTCGCCGATGCTCGTTTCGCCTTCGACGACTTTCATCAGTGCTGCTTCCTGTAGCCAGAGCATTTTCTGTTTACGCAGATAGGATCGGAGCGGATCAAGATGGCCAGCCGCAAGCAGTTGACGCGCTTCGTCGTCAAAGACCATCACCTCGAACAATCCGGTGCGACCCTTGAATCCCAGACCCAGACAGTCGGGACACGGCTTCGCTTCTTCCTTGATCATGACTTGCCCGGAATGCTTATAGAACTGGCCAACCTTGTCAGGCGTGAGGTTAAGTTTGCGCAGAACCTCGGCATCAGGCTTGTACGGTATGCGGCAAGTCTTGCACAGTCGGCGGATCAGTCGCTGCGCGATAATAGCCTGAATGCCCTTGGCTGCGGACTTCGTATCACCGAGCGTCTTAACCCATAGCTTGAGGGCTGTCGTCGAGTCCTCTGCACGGATGCCGGTGTAGAACCGCGTGGTTTCGGAGTAATCCACCATCATCTTCGCGGTATTAACGTCGGCGATCTTGCTCAGCATGACCACCTGCGCTTCGCGGAGCATTGATGCTTTGAGCTTTTGATTGATCGTGTCTGCATCCGCGCCCGGGCCGAGCTTGTCGTGTGTGACGCCTTCAAGCTCGTATTCAAGACTTTCCTCGAGTGCGATGACGCTTTGCGTGTACGGGTCGTGTCGCCCCATGAGACTGTAAAGCGTCGTGGTCTGTCCCTGTCCGGGCGGGCTGCTGACGATGACCACACGACCGGGCTGGTCGAGACACGCCACGAGTTGTTGACGCTGGAGTTCCAACAGGCCGAGCTGATTGGCCGGCAGAGCAGGCGCGGAGGTCTTGTCCTGCTGAAGTGTCAGGATCAGGCCCTTGGTAGAACCCATCGTGTGCAGGATGAACGGATGGCGATGGTTGGCTTCATCCTCAAACATGACGCGGCCGACCTGCTTTCGCCGGCGGTCTGACAGATCGAGCTTTGCCGCACTTTTGAGGTAGTCGATAACACCCAACCCGAGTGCAGTCTGAAGATTTGGTTGGTTGTAGCGTACCCCGTCGATCATGACGGCCTGCGAGGTCTGCTGGGCGTCGGCCATCAACTCGATCCGGTCGGCGCGTCGGGACAAGGCGAAGTCGAGCAACGTCTCCACCGCTTCGTGCGCCGGTCCCGTGGGGTCATCGGGTTGCGGTACGGGCATCGCCTTCCCATCCGCACCGACCACCTTGACCGTCGCGGCAGATTGGGCCTGGTCCTGTGATCGTTTCTCCAGCCGCTCGGTGAGAAAGTTCATTGTGAGCGTCCACTGTTTATTTTCAGGGACGCGGGGGTTTCGGTAGAAAGCGTAGCCGGTGATGGTGCCTGCGAGAATGATGAGCGCGACAGGCAGGCCAAGCCAGAAGTAAGGCAGGAGCAGCCAGAGGAAAAAAGCGATGACAGCCGATCCGATGATCGCTCCGTTCCACGGTTCGCGTGGGAAGTGAAAATTAGCCAGATCCTTGTCCACCCGTCCGGCGACAAAACCCCAGAGTGCCAGAATAATCAGGAAGGTAATCGGCTTGAAGAGACTCAGGAGCATGACCGACTCTGTGGAAGGGCCTGCGGGAGCTGTGATCGCGTCGGCTTTACCCGGCCCTGCGGCTGAGGCGTCGTCCCTTGCAGGCTCCGGCGGCAGCGATCCCAGCTCAGAGTGAGCCTTGATGAAGTCCGCAAACGCTGCGCGTGCTGCTGCTGAGTCGCCTCGTGCCGCCGTTGCGACCTTCCAGCCATTAGGAGTCTGCATCAGCAGGGCGTAAACACCCTGTGCTTCCGCGGGCTTGAGCGGATCGTCGGCGGTTGCTGATCCGTAAACCAGCGACAGCTTGCTCTGGATGACTTCGCTCTGAGGCCCCGCGCTGTGGGCTGGTAGTTCAGTTTCCCATTGGTTTTTGAATTGCCGAAATGAATCCGCGGTGGAAAGCCGCTCAACGGACGGCCAATCTTTTTCCGCAACAGCCTTGAAAAATGCCGCTGCAATTTCTTTAGGCGAGCCGGCAGTGGCAGGGGTGGCGTTACTGGTCGTACCGGTCGGATCTGCTGCGGTGAGGACTTCGGTAACCGAGGTCTGCGCCCAGGCCGCCGTCGCCAACACCAGAATTGCCAGCCATGTCCATCGCTTCATCATCATGGGTTTGCCGCTTGGTTGCCTGCGCTGAGGATCAGTGATGTTTGAAATACTGAGGAGACGATGGCGGATTTGGCACGATCATCGTCGATCGACTCCGCGTTACGTCACGATGCCCTTAAGTCGCATCTTGATTTCCTCAGGGTTGAACGCCGCCGCCTGTGCCGTGCGTGGGTGAATGTATTGCTTTTCCACGAGGTCCACAAGGCTATCGGCAAAGGTCTGCATCCCCGCTTCCTTCTGCCCCTTGATGACCGCGCCCAGTTCGTGCTCCCGCTTTTCAAGGATGAACTTCCGCGTGGGCGGGCTCTGAAGTAAAACCTCCACCGCCGGGATGCGTTGAATATCCTCTCGGATCGTCGGCAACAGCTTCTGATAAACGAAAGCTTCCATCTGGTACGCCAGCATGTTGCGGATGGCGTCGCGTTCCTCAGCTGGAAAGAGATCATAGATTCGGCCGAACGCTTGCGGCGCACTCGATGCGTGGATCGTTCCGAAAACCAGGTGGCCGGTCTCAGCCGCCTGAAGCGCAGCCTCGAATGTTTCTTTGTCGCGCATTTCACCAATGAGCACGACGTCAGGATTTTCCCGCACCATCGCCCGCAGGCCGACGGAGAACGACGGCACGTCGATGCCGACCTCTCGCTGATTAACGATGGCCTTCTGATCCTTGAAGAGATATTCGATCGGATCCTCAATGGTGAGGATGTGGCAGGCGCGGTTGGCGTTGATGTAATCTACCATCGAGGCGAGCGTCGTACTCTTGCCGCTGCCCGTGATGCCCGCGATGAGAACCAACCCCTGTGTCTTCTGCGAGATGGTCTCCATCGATGAAGGTAGATAGAGCTGATCAAAGCTGAGAATCTTGTTGGATACACGTCTTGCCGCAATCGCGGAGCGACCGCGTGTTCGGAACAGATTCACACGAAAGCGATGATTGCCTTTGTCACCAAGGTCAAAATCGAAGCCAATATCAAGCGAACCAGCCTCGCTGTAATGCTTCCATTGCAAATCGGTCAGCGAGGCTTCCACCCAGGTCTCAAAATCCACAGGATCAATGACCGCATCGAGGTTTTTAAGTGAACCACGAATGCGCAGCTTGGGAGAAAGCCCGCCGCGCAGCAGCAGGTCGGACGCTTCGTTATCCACCGCAGCTTTGAAGAACTTGCGCAGCGGAGTATCAGACGGACTTTTGCGCTGGGTTACATGCTCGACGCTGATGGAGGCACTCTGCGTGGTCAAATGTCACCTCGGTAGAGTAGGCGTTGCCCGCTGATTTCATGGGCGGTTACAACCCGTCCGCATGCCGGAACCGGTGATGGTCCCGCCCAATTTATGTCATTCTTACCGGTAATCCGCGTTCGGCCAAATATGCCTTCGTCTGACCAATGGTGTATTCGCCGTAGTGAAAGATGCTGGCCGCCAGCGCCGCATCAGCACCGCCTCCTCCTGCCTCGATGGGAGCGAGAATGCGGGCCATGTGTTCCGGGCCGCCACAGCCGCCCGATGCGACGACCGGCACATCGACCGCCGCCGCCACCGCCGCCGTCATCTCCAGGTCATAGCCCGCCTTGGTGCCGTCGGCGTCCATACTCGTCAGGACGATCTCTCCGGCACCGCGTTCCACCACTTCCTTTGCCCAGGTAACGGCATCAAGTCCCGTCGGCCTCCTGCCTCCGTGCGTGTGAACTTCAAAGACAACATCAGATCTTGCATGACTCGATTGCGGGTTGCGTCTTGCTCCCTCTTTCCGCCGCTGGGCGAACTCATCAAACGGCACGCGCTTGGGGTCGATGTTCACCACCGTCGCACATCGACCAAATCGACGCGCGGTTTGCGTGATGATGTCGGGATTCACCACCGCAGCCGTGTTGATGCTCACCTTTTCCGCGCCTGCCTGGATCAGCGCGGTTACATCATCGATCGTGCGGATTCCTCCGCCGACCGTAAACGGCATGAAGCATTGCTCCGCTACCTGGCGGACCACGTCGAGCATGATTCCGCGGTCTTCATGGCTGGCGGTGATATCGAGAAACACCAGCTCATCCGCACCGGCTGCATCGTACTGCCGCGCTATCTCCACGGGATCGCCCGCATCTCGGAGCTGCACGAAGTTGACGCCCTTGACGACGCGGCCGGCTTTGACATCGAGGCAGGGAATAATTCGGTGGGTCAGCAAGACGAGGATTTTAACAGCGATTCTGCCGTGGCGCGTAACCGCTGATTACTGCGTCCGGTGATACGTGTTGAACGACGCCATCGTCGCACTGACCTTGATCGCCTCGTCGATCGTCTCATGGGTGACGCCCAGCTCCAGCAGTCGCGCGACGTGGCTGGCGGTACATTTCTTGCAGTTGTTGATGTTGCTCACCACGACATTGATCAACTCGACCATGGTTTCTTCGAGGCTGGTTTTCTGAAACGTGAACGCCCGCAGTCCCGGCGAAAGATGCTCAAATGCGGGATCACCTGCCAGATCCTTGAATTTGAAGTACGTGTTGTACATCGTGCAGGTTGCTGTGACCGCGAGTATTTCCGCAGCCTGAACCTCCGTCCAGCCGGCCGCGACCACATCTTTGGCGTGCGCCCGTACACAGTGGACGCAATTCATCGCTGAACTGGTCGCCAGTGCCAACGCTGCGCGCTGTTTGCCGTCAAGCAGTTTTCCCGGATTCTGATGGTGGACAAACTTTTTGTAGTTGTTGTAACTGTCGGAGAGATACGCCTCGGAGTGCGCCATCATCTGGTATCCGACAGGAACCTGGCCGTTACCGATGGTCTCCTTGATGCGTTCGTAAATGCTCTGGATGGCTTCGGAGGCTTTATCAGGTGCGATGGGTGGGGTTACGGGCATGTTGTGATCCTTGGTTTTTGAAATAAGGTTTGGCTGAAACTGTATGCGTCTCCGCAGCGAAGGCAAATGTAAAAGGAAACCGATGGGAAAATCATGTGATTGGGATGAGTTATCATCCCGATCTTCAAGAGAAAATCTGAGTCACTTTACCCTGAACCTTTTCTTACCCTAGAATGTCGGACCCATGGCCAAGAAGCCGCCCAAAGTACTGGCTCTGCTTGACGAAGACCTCTGCACGGGGTGCGAGGCCTGCGTCTCAGTTTGTCCGGTGGATTGCATCGACACCCTTCCGGGACCGGAGCACCAATGGGTGCTTCAGAACTGCTCGATCGATCTGCCGCGGTGCATCGGGTGTACGTTGTGCGCCCAGGTGTGCCCGTGGGATTGCATCATAATGGTGCCCAGCGATCAGATGTTGCGGGAAAAACGCTTCGCGGACGAATTCGCGAAGTAACAAGGGCTTCAGACGGTGTCAGCCATGACGCTGTGAGCCGCGCTTGCGGTTCAACTTTCACCAGGAGAAACCAGATGCAGGACAAAAAGCGCAAAGAAATCGTGGCGGAACTCCAGAAGAGTTACGGCATGGAACTTGAAACGGTCATCAACTACCGTGCCAATTCCGTGCATCTCGACGGCATCCGTGCCAAGCACATCAAGGACAATCTCCTCGCGGAGGTCGCCGATGAATCGACACATGCCACCATCGTTGCCAACCGCATCAAGGTGCTTGAAGGCCGAATCCCCGGTTCACTGGAGCTTAACTTTTGTCAGAAATCGCTCCAGCCGCCTGCCGACAATCTTGATGTCAAAGCGGTGATTCTCGGCGTGCTCGAAGCCGAAAAAGGCGCAATCGAACAGTACCAGAAGATCATCGATCTCTGCGATGGTGTGGATCCTGTGACGCAGGATATCGTCACCGGCCTCAAAGGCGACGAAGAAGAGCACTATCGGCTCTTCAAAGGCTTCCTCGCGGAAGCTGAGTCAATGAAGCTTTGATGTCGTGATGCGATTAACCCGCCGGATTGGCGCACGCGCCGAATTCACGGATCAACAACTCAGTCTCATGGAGCGTTCAATGCCCGCCTGCGTCGGCGTGTTCGCCTGTTTCCGCTTTTGCGGATTTACGGGCGACTTTTCGGACAGGAGCTTTGGGTGTTGATTTGGGCTTGACTTTGGATTTGGCCCCGTGGCTATCCGTCTCGCCGTGGCCGGATGACTCGCCGGTTTCAGCTTTTTCACCGTGTCCGCCCCCGCCGGCTCCGTGGTCTTCCACTAATGGAGCATTGGGGTTCGGCTCGCCGGTGACGTGGAAAACTGTTCTGGCCATCAACAACATCGAGCCGTTGAAGATTGTCAGCAGTGCCACCCAGCCCACGCCATCCCGCACGGGTTTGCTGGCGTGAAGCAGCGGCGCGTTGACGATCATCAGCACCCGTCGCAGCAGACTGGGGGCGTTGGGGTCTCGCGGTTTGCTGACTTTCGGCGGTTTGGGTGCTTTGACGGGCTTGGAGTGCTTTTCGGGTTGCTCGTCGAGTTCCCGCGCTACGGAGGCGGCTGTGGCGGAGAAGCTCGCCGTGGCCGCGGGCATTGCCGCTTCGCTGTTGAGCAGGTCTTCCGGGCTGGCGAATGCGCCTTCAAGGTCAGGTTCTGCTTCCTCCGTGTCGGCGGATCGCTCCTGCCACTGCGGGGCTTCGGTTGCATTCAACTGGTCAACATCCGTCGTCTGGCCTGTGACCTGGGCGACCGTCTCGAAATCATCAGCGATCGCGTCATCAGCATTTTCAGCCAGCACTTCGTCGATCTTCTGCACCACCGCTTCTGTTTCAGCGGATTCGCCGGAAGTCTCGGTGGATGTATCAGTGGCATCACTCATCATTGCCGTCGTAGCAGTTCCCGCAGGTTTGGAAGACGAACCATCGGCCGTTTCCTTGGCGGTGTCGAGTAGTTCCTGGATTTGTTTTGCCAGATCGTCGCCGGCCAATTCACTCTCCGCTCGGGCGGTATCGGCGGCAGTACCTGCACCATCAGCCGAGACGGCTCGCTGCGGATCCATTTGCTGTGTGTGGTCGGCGGACATCATCACATCGAGTTGCTCGTTGAGCGTAGGGGCAGTGGCATCGTCAGGCGCAGCGGTATCGCTGTCACCGGACAGCAGCGAATCAATCTGCTCGTCGAGTGCTCCCGTCTCGTCAGCCGCGGTCTGTTTGGGTTTTTCCTCCACAGCGTCTCCTGAACTCGACGCCCCGACGGCACGGACCTCTATCCAGTTTCAAACTCGCCTTGCCGTAACGTGCGAGATTGTCATAAACTCACAGCGACTGAAAGGTTTTATCGACCCCTTATGAAGGTGACTCAAGGGGCAAATCCGTCAGCCGCGCTCCCCCGAATCAACTTGGCGGGCGAACCCGAAACGGCCCGCGTCGATTCGTACACCACGCCGCATCCCAGGAAATGAATCGCGAATCGATGCACCGATTTTACTGTCCCAATCTGGCTTCCTCGACGTCTTCAGGCCCATTATCGGACATGACGGTGCAGCTCGACGCTGACGAGTCACACCACGCTCGGCGGGTGTTGCGCATGGAGATCGGCGAAAAAATCGAGCTCTTCGATGGTCACGGCTACCGAGCGACAGGGGAGTTGCTCTCCTGGTCGGGTGGGGCAACGATCCGTCTGCTCAGGGCGACGCACTCACCGCGGATCTGTCCGCGTCTGGATGTGGCGGTCACGATACCCAAGGGGCCGCGCGCTGATGAGATGGTCAGCCAACTCAGTCAACTAGGGGTCGATCGTCTGATACCGTTGCGAGCTGAGCGAGCAGTAGTCGATCCGCGGCAGACAAAGCTGGACAAGTTCAGCCGTGCCTCGATTGAGTCAGCCAAACAGTGTGGCCGTGATTACCTGATGGAGATCGCCTCTCCCGGCGAAATGGAAAAACTGTTGCGCGAGGACTATGACGTGAAACTCATCGCAGCACCGGGTGGTGGAGGCGGGGAGGAACTCGAATCACGACTCAAGCAAGCGCAGCGCGTGCTCGTACTCATCGGTCCCGAAGGCGGCTGGACAGACGACGAGCGAAAAGCAGCCGTCAGCAGCGGAGCGGCAGCCTGGTCGCTGGGTTCTCACATCCTTCGCATTGAAACCGCAGCATGTGCCGCGGCGGCGGTGATTCGCTACCTCACCACTCGATAGGGTGATGGCTCCACATCACGTCTGGATTTATTCCACCAGTTCGCAGCGACCTGCATCGACATCGGCCTGCCACGCCGGTTGCATCGTCACGCCTTTGCCCAGCCGCAGCTTGGGTGTCAACTCGTAAACGGGTCGTGGATTTGAAAAGCTCTGGATGGAGCGATAGAGGATGCGACGATTCGGCCCGGTGATGACCGAAGCGTGCTGGGTGAGCGACCAGTTGGCCTGCGGTTCTTTTTCGGGAATTCCTTTCTCTCCGGCCAGACAGACGCGGGCGGGGAACGGCACTGCGGTGTCGGCGACGACCGCCAGCGCGCCCCAGATCGTCGCACCTCGCTTGGCTTCTGCGTTTGTCAGTGCCAGCAGGCGGTGCTGTCGCTCATCAGAGCCGGCAGCGTACACCCAGTCGCAACACGTTTTTTCGTTCTCACCTTTAAGCCTCATCACTTCCTTGAGCCGTGATCGCTTAAAGGCGTTGAGTTCAGGATCAATGTAGCTGCATGCGGTGATGCAGATCGCGCCGTTCTCTGTCGGCCAGCGATAAGCGACCCGGACGTTGGCCTTTTCCACCATCACGCCACGCAATTGCTTATCCACCCAGAGTTGATTACCAGGCCCCCAGAATTCCTTGTAACGATCCATGAACGCCACGATCTGTTTGATGTCGTTGAGACACTCCGGAGGCATCAGGTCGTGCGGGTTGGCGGGGAAAATTTCCTTCGGCTCTTCATCCAGGAGTACCGACGACGAGACGCCGCCCTGCACCCAGTAAACTGACGAGTCTTTATCCGCAGCACCCGGTTTCCAGTCACGGATATGAGGTTCCAGGAACGGCCGCATGACGTCGTCGCGGTTATCACTGATGACGACGCCCCCTTCCCGCGATTGCGGAAAGAAGACGTTGGTGCATTGACGCGGGGGATCAGCCAGGTCGTAACGCGCCAGATGGTGTGCGTTGACATGTTTCCACAGGTAGTGGTACGAGCTGAAGTACCATGCCGCCTGCGCCGGGGTAAAGCCCGTGCCCTCGCAGAAACCCTCACGCTCGCCGAGATGGCGATCCACCAATCCGCGAGTTTCAGGAAACTTCGTCGCGTCAGGTACTGCAGCCAGCCGCTTGCGATCCCATTCCATCACCGCGCCGGCATAATCAAAGTCCGCACCGAGCGTGGGGAACAGCCGGCGATTCCACGTCAGGTCGTAGGTCATCTGGTCGGCAAAGCCGCCATTCTTCAAACTTTCGGCAATGGCGCGTCCGCGCTGACGTCCGGTCTCTCGAAGATTCATGTTTGATCCATTCAAGCTAGGGGGAAACGCGGAAGATTCTAGCGGGTGTCCGCCTTTATGCTTGACAGAAAACACAAAAAAGCCCAGGCGCATGCGCCCGGGCTTGAATAAAAATCACGATTGAATGGCCGCGGATCAACCCTTGGCCAGGCGCTCGGCTTTCTTCTTGGCGTCGTCGAGCGTTCCGACGTACATGAATGCGCCTTCGGGAATGTCGTCGCCCTCGCCGTTGCAGATGCGGCGGAAGCTGTCGATCGACTCCTTCAGCGGCGTGTAAACGCCGGGGAAACCCGTGAAGACTTCCGCCACGAAGAACGGCTGCGAGAGGAATCGTTCGATCTTGCGGGCGCGGCGGACGATGAGTTTGTCCTCTTCCGACAATTCATCAACACCGAGAATGGCAATGATGTCCTGCAGCCCCTTGTACCGTTGCAGAATCGTCTGCACGCGGCGGGAAACGTCGTAGTGGTCCTGACCGATGATGCCCGGATCGAGAATACGGCTGGTCGATGCCAGCGGATCGACAGCGGGGAAAATACCCTTTTCCGCAATACCGCGCGAGAGTGTCACGAAGGCGTCCAAGTGGCTGAATGTGGTGGCGGGAGCCGGGTCGGTCAGGTCGTCCGCCGGAACGTAAATCGCCTGCACGCTCGTGATCGCGCCCTTTTCGGTCGAGGTGATCCGCTCCTGAAGCTCACCCATTTCCGTGCTCAGCGTCGGCTGATAACCGACGGCACTGGGCATACGACCGAGGAGTGCCGACACCTCTGAACCGGCCTGCGTGAAACGGAAGACGTTATCCACGAACAGCAGCGTTTCCTTGCCGGACTTGTCACGGAACTCTTCACACATCGTCAGCGCGGTCAGCGCGACGCGGAGTCGTGCTCCGGGCGGCTCGTTCATCTGGCCGAACACCATCGCCACACGGTCGAGCACGTGTGCCGTCTTGCCGGAGGCGTCGGTGTATTGCGCTTCCTTCATTTCCAGCCAGAGGTCGTTACCTTCGCGCGTACGCTCACCGACGCCGGCAAACACGGAGTAGCCGCCGTGCTCACGGGCGATACGTGCGATCATCTCCTGAATGATGACGGTCTTGCCGACGCCTGCACCGCCGAAAAGCCCGATCTTGCCGCCACGGACAAACGGGCAGAGCAGGTCGATGACCTTGATGCCTGTTTCGAGTACTTGAGTCTTGGGGTTGAGTGAGGTGAACTCAGGCGGCATCGCGTGAATGGATCGGAACTCCGTCGCCGCCACCGGGCCTTTTTTGTCCACCGGCTTGCCCAGCAGGTTGAACACCCGACCAAGCACCGGCTCACCCACCGGTACCTTCACTGGCGCACCGGTGTCTGTAACCGCCATACCACGGGTCAAACCGTCGGTAGAGCCCAGCGCAACCGCTCGCACCTGTCCGCCGCCAAGGTGCTTGGCGACCTCGCCGGTCAGGTCGATTTCCATGCCGTTGTGCGTGCTCTTGATGTGCAGGGCATTGTAAATCTCCGGCAGGGCGTTCTCCGGGAATCGTGCGTCGAAAGTCGAACCGATGACTTGCGTGATCGTGCCTTGATTCATGTCAGCGTTTTCCGGGGGTTCCGTGGTTTCCGGGTGGTTTGAGGCTTTATTGGGCCGGGTAGGATAAAGGAACCGCGCACAATTGCCAAGTCAGCATCTCAGAACCGGAGGCAAAGTCTCCGGTCCTATATGCGGCGTAGTCTGCGGCTCTGTTGGCGTTTCAATACCAAGCGTACGGCTGGGCAGTGGGGCTGCCTGCGTTGTACCACGTCCAAAAGGTAGGCCATTGTACGAATGCGCTATGTCCATCCAGAAATGACGAGTTGAACCCCACTCCGTTTGGTTTTTCGATCATCGAGTTGTATGACGGCGGAGGTGAGCCGCCATGCCGGTAGCCGGGGATGTAGTGTACGTAGCCGGCACGGTATTCCGCGCCGCTGCAATCCGCTGCCCAGAACGTCGCCGACGGCACCGGGATTCGATCAAGATAATACACCATCATCGGAATGCCGTAGTCCACCCGGGTAAGCGGCGAGCGGTTGTAGCCGTAGCACTCACGGCGGTAGGCGCTGCCATAGGCTCCGCCGTAGTCATAGCCCGCCCATCCGTTGCCATAGGTGAAGTCCTCCGGCTTGCCTTCAGCACTTGGGCAATAAAAGACATGAGTGTGCGAGTTAAGTGAGTCCAGGCCCAGATAGGGCATGAGCACCGCTGTGGTCCAGCCGGTGGTGTCAGGAGGAAAGTGCTGCTTGTAGTCGTTGAAGTAAGCCTGAGTCGCGATGCCGATCTGTCGAGTGTTGGAGAGACACTTGGCGCGGTGTGCCACTTCGCGTGCCTGTGCCAGAGCAGGCAGCAGCAGCGCAATGAGCAGCGCAATGATGGAAATGACGACGAGCAGTTCGACAAGCGTAAACGCACTGCCCCGTGATCCGTGAGGTTGCACGCGGTGACTTGCCGCATCTCGCGGCATCTTCGTGCGTAAAACCTCCGCTGTTGCACTCATGATCTCATCGCTGCTCGAACTAAATTCTCGTTGATTCGACATCATTTCAGACCCTTTAGGATCTTTCATTCAACCGCTTTTCTTCCCGCTGATATAAACCTTATCGACCAACGAAACGATCAGGATGCCTGCTTTATCAGCGGTTACACCTGAAATCCTAGGCGTCAGAACCGCCTTCTGCCGAGAAGTGCCGCTGCACCCAGTGCGAGAAGGCCCAAACTGGCCGGCTCAGGGATGTCATAGCTGAAGTTCGCGGTGCCTTGAACGACAAAGCCGTCGAACGCGGCGTACGACTGGTCGGTAGTGCCACCGGTGGCACCAGGCGGAATCTCAAAGTACCGCGTGATCGTGGTGCCGGTTGAGCCAAGTGCGGTCAGGTCCGTAGCAGTCGTCCAGGCGACATTGGTGTAATTAGAAGCAAGGGTAAGAGCATTGCTCTCCAGGATGGCGACCCCCGGCCCGCTGCCGGTGTGGCCGACGGTGGTCTCGTCCCAATTGATCGTGCTTTGTCCATAACCGGGATATTTCAGAGCGTAGATGGAGATCGAGTCGATCGCCAGAGTCACCTGCTCGCTGCCGGGGGTTGTACCAAAGGGGCCAGCCGGGCCGTTGTAGGTGATGGAGATCGTGAACTCGTTGTTGTAAGCGGCGAGGCCGTTGCCGTCGCCATCGGTCATCACGCGGCTTGGAAAGTATGGACCGTTGCTGCTGAACCCAGAGCCTGTGGCGGTGATGGTGATGTTGAAATCGCCCACCGTGAAGGGGGTGGCATTCACAGCGGTGTTCGGAGTGTTGGTGGCTGCGGACTCAGTCGTTTTCCAGGTATTAGGTGAGACGGCGTATCCCATGGCTACATCGAACGAACTGCTGTTGTTGACGATGTAGGCCTGAGTCGCCAAGGGGGAAACCAGGGTCGCCAGACCAGCCAATAGAACGAGTTTCGCTTTCATAAATCCTCCATTGAAATCAAAGTTGAGCTTCGTCGTATGGGGTTGAAGAAACACGATGGAACGAGTCAAAGAAACGCTCACCTTATCAGGACCGCCTTCTGCCGAGAAGTGCCGCTGCACCCAGTGCGAGAAGGCCCAAACTGGCCGGCTCAGGGATGTCATAGCTGAAGTTCGCGGTGCCTTGAACGACAAAGCCGTCGAAGGGGTTGAACGATGGGTCGCCAGGGCTGCCCGCAGCCCCCGGCGGGATCTGGAACGCGCGGGTGATCGTGGTGCCTGTCGAGCCAAGCGCGGTCAGATCCGTAGCAGTCGTCCAGGCGATGTTTGTAAAAGCAGCCGGATTAGTTTCGGCTGTGCTGTTCTGAACGGTGACGGTCGGGCCGGTTCCGGTGTGGCCGGCGGTCGTCTCCTCCCAGTTCATCGTCGTCGCGGGACCGAATGCGGTGTACCGCATTCCGTAAATGGAGATGCTGTCGATGCTCAGAGTCACCTGCTCGCTGCCGGGGGTTGTGCCCAATGGGCCAGCCGGGCCGTTGTAGGTCACGGTCACGCTGAACGTGTTGTTGTACATGTCAGCGCCACCCAGATCGCCGGCAAGGACGCGGTTGAAGAACGTTACCGCTTGGGAACTGAAAGGGGTGGCGCCGCTGGCGGTGACGGTGATGCTGAAATCACCGAGCGTAAACGGCGTGCCGTTTACGGCCCCAGTGGGGGTGTTGGAGCTTGACGTTTCCGTAGCGTTCCACCCCGAAGAGGTGGCACCATACGCTACATCGAACGAACTGCTGTTGTTGACGATGTAGGCCTGAGTCGCCAAGGGGGAAACCAGGGTTGCCAGACCAGCCAATAGAACGAGTTTCGCTTTCATAAATCCTCCATTGAAATCAAAGTTGAGCTTCGTCGTATGGGTTGAAACACGATGGAGCGAGTCAAAGAAACGCTCGCCTTATCAGGACCGCTTTCTGCCGAGAATCGCCGCTGCACCCAGTGCGAGAAGGCCCAAACTGGCCGGCTCAGGGATGTCATAGCTGAAGTTCGCGATGCCTTGAATGACAAAGCCGTCGTAGGAAGCATATGACTGCTGGCCGCTGGTTCCGCCGGAACCGGGCGGAATCTCAAAGTAACGAGTGACCGTGGTGCCGGTTGAGCCAAGCGCGCTCAGGTCCGTGGCAGTCGTCCAGGCGATGTTGGTGTAGTTCGCTGCGATGTTTGACGCTCCGCTTTCGACAAGAGCTACGCTCGGACCGCTGCCGGTGTGACCGGAGGTGGTTTCATCCCAGTTGACCGAAAAGGTGCCCAGGGAAGGAATTTTCAGCCCGTAGATGGAGATGGAGCTGATCGCCAGGTTTACCTGTTCGCTGCCGGGGGTTGTACCAAAGGGACCAGCCGGGCCGTTGTAGGTCACCGACACGGTGAACTCGTTGTTGTATGCCGTCTTGCTTTCATTCGGGAAGTTGGCGCCGTCGTAGTTTGTCAGGACGCGGCCGGGGAACTGTACGCCGACGGTGGCGAAGAAGCTTCCGGTGGCGGTCACGGTAATGCTGAAGTTGCCGACGGTGAAGGGTACGCCGTTGGTGGCGGTGACGGGGGTGTTGGTGGACGAGGTTTCCAGCGCATTCCATCCGCCTGACGTGTCGGTATATCCGTACGCCACGTCGAATGAGCTGCTGTCGTTAACGATGTAGGCCTGAGTCGCCAGGGGGGAAACCAGGGTCGCCAGACCAGCCAATAGAACGAGCTTCGCTTTCATAAATCCTCCTGCAAAAAGTTGGGGTCAGAATGGTGATTCAATCAACAATCCGGTTGCACAATGCGACAGGATGCACTCAAGAATACTTCGGAAAGCCGCAGCCGCTGCGGATTTTGCACAAAATTCTTTTGCCCGAAACATTCCCAAAATTGCTCAAAAGAGAGCACAAAGATAGAATGAAAACATGGGATTCATGTGGCGTGGCGGCAAGGTGAGGCTGGGTGTCGAGTACTACAACTACCCCAGCCTGCCCGCCCAGCGTTTCTGGACCAATGTGCTCTCCATGGGGGTCTCCACCACCCCGCGCGATTTCGTCTCGCGCCACGTCAACCGTGACGGCTATCTGCTCCACTATCTCCGCCGCGGCGAGATGTGGCACCGTATCGACGGCCGCGAGGTGATCCTCCGTGCCGGTGCGATTTGCCTGATGGATCTTCAGCGGCTGACTGAATACGGCAACTCGCAACGCGGCCCAGCGGAAAACTGGTGGCTGCTCTGCAACGGCAGAGAGATGCCCGCCATGTTCGCCGAGCTGCGCGCCGATCAGGATCCGATTTTCGCCCCGATCCATCGCGCGGAGTTTCAGCGTCATTTTTCAGCGTTGGCGCAGATCATCCGCCGTCCGAAGCCGGGGTACGAGCCTCGCGCCGCCGCTGCACTCTTGACGGTGCTGGGCCACTGTTTCACCGTCCGGGCGCGGGCCGGCTGGCTGGTATCCCTGACCGGAAAAACGGGCCTGGTCTCTCCGATCGTGCGCCGGGGGATCGACTACATGACGCGGAACTACCACGAGCCTAAGACGCTTAAGGACATCACTGGAGTCGCGGGTCGGAGCCTCTTTTCTTTCGTCCGGCTGTTCCACGCCGAGGTGGGTGTGCCGCCGATGCAGTACCTGAGCCGCTATCGCGTCGAGCAGGCCAAGCGGCTGCTGGTCGGCAGCGATAAGTCGGTGACCGAAATTGCCCGACTGGTGGGGATTCCCCGCGCCAATTACTTCACGCGACTGTTCACCCGTTGGGCAGGCGAAAGCCCGCGCGCGTACCGCACCCGGATGCGCCGCCAAAAAACCTGACGAAGCGGCTCAATTCTTCTGTTATCGCCGATCTGTCAGGTCCGAACAACCATGTCTCAAGATCTTTTAACTACTGGCTTTATGACGTAAATATGGCTTTGGCTCGAGAAGATTATAGAGTTTTTTAGCAGTCTTATCTTGCTTTTAAATCAGTGATGAGTTAAATTCAATCCTTGAAGCTGTAATACCTGTTGCTGCACTACAGGAGGGCAGCAACAGCCGCAGCTTGTTGGAACATATCACAGGTCAAAGGAGAGGGACCCATGCCCGTCAATCGTCTTTCGCTTCGGACCTTCGCCGCCGCAATCCTTGTTGCTGGTGCTCTCACATTCGCTGCGCCGCTTGCTCACGCGACCATTCTCAACTTTGAAATCACGCCCAACGTGAACAACCAAAGCTTCGAAGGCGTCCATGCCGGATATGGCGATAACGTCAACTCTCTCTCCACCCCCGGCGGCGGCGGCTCGACCTACAACTATCTCCAGGGCAACGCCTTCACGCCTAACCTCGTCGTTGACTACTCCCACAGCACTGGTGCCGGCCTCGGCCACTTGACCTACAAGCAGAGTCCAGTATGGCCCGATCTGCTCGACTACCTTGACCTCAAAGACGGTTACTCGTTCTATTGGACCTTCAGCAGCGCCGGCAACGCCTACGGCGCGAAAGTCAATTCCTTCCTGGTCGAAACATTCTCCAGCTACGGCGGCGGCGGCCCCGCTACCGTCAACTGGTGGCTCCGTGCCAATTCCACCGGCGGCACCGTGCTCTACTCCGGCACTCTCAGCAACCTCCCCATCTATAGCGATGTCACCGTCAACACCGGCATGACCGGATTCCACTACGGCGGCCCGCTCGTCCTCGAAGTGAACTTCTCCGGCACGAACAACTGGGGTGCCATCGGTATCGACGACCTTAACTTCGACGAAAACCCCGTCCCCGAACCGGCCAGCCTTTTCATTCTGGGTCTCGGTGCTGCCGCATCACTTAAACGTCGCCGTCGCTGAGTACCCTCGACGGTCTCTCTCTCCTCTGGAACGCCCACGCTTTACGGGTTCCCTTCTGCGCCTGCTGCGACACTGGCGGCTGAGTGAAAGCCCGCGCGCGTACCGCACCCGGATGCGCCGCCAAAAAGACTGACGCGGCGGTCCCGGTTGTCGTTATACTTTTCTCAGAGGTTGATTGGAAAGTTCCGAGTCTGATGAGCCGTGGCTGTTAAGGAGCGGTCGGTTATCGACGAGGGTTGAAGCTCCGCTTCGTAAATGGTCGCGGGTCGTTCGGAAAGAGCTTCTCAATCACGCTCTCAACGCATGGAGGCGCCAATCACTTTGACTCAGGCCGCTGCAACACAATCCGTCGGCAGCGTCACGCCCGCCGCCACCCCGCACACCGCGGCGACCCGTGATGCGGCGCGACCGCGCATCATCGCCCTCATGAATCAGAAGGGCGGCGTCGGCAAAACCACCACCACCGTCAATCTCGGTGCCGCTCTGGCGAATGCTGGCCATCGCGTCCTGTTTATTGATCTCGATCCCCAGGCGCATCTGACACTCCATCTGGGGGTGGACCCCGATGCGTTGGAGCGCTCGATCTATCACCTGCTCACTGATCCTGCCGTCACCGCCGAATCCATCGCGCAAAATGTCGGCGAAAACATGGCCGTCCTGCCCGCCGAAGTGAATCTGGCGGGAGTCGAGTCCGAGATGGCGGCACTGACGGCTTCCGGTCAGGCCCAACGTGTCCTGCGCGAAAAATGCGCCGCGTTGATTCATGGAGCGAAGAACTCAAAAGCGCCGGTCGGTAAAACCGCCGGTGCTGTTGCGGCCTCCGCTCCGACTGCGGGACAGGCGGCGAGCCAGCCCGCTGCCTATGACTTTGTGCTCATCGACTGTCCGCCGAGCCTTGGCCTGCTGACACTCAACGCACTGACGCTCGCCGATGAGGTCTTCGTGCCCATGCAGGCGCATTTTCTGGCGTTACAGGGTTTGTCCAAGCTCCTCGAAACCGTCTCGCTGGTGAAACAATCCGTCAACCCCGCGCTGCGGGTGACGGGCATCATCCTCTGCATGTACGAGGGCCAGACCGTGCTGGCCGGCGAGGTGCTCGCAGACCTGGGATCGTTCCTTCAAGCAGCCCGACAGATGGATGTGCCCTGGCGCGATGCCGTGGTCCTCAAGCCGCCGATCCGTCGCAACATCAAGCTCGCCGAGTGTCCCAGCTTTGGTAAGAGCATTTTCGAGTATGCGTACAACTCCGGCGGCGCGAGCGACTACCGCTCGCTGGCGGAGGCGGTCGCCGCGATGGTGCCGCACGCCTGAGGCCGCTGCCCCCTGATGCGAAATGTCATGCTCTGGTTTACAGTGTCGCCATGCGTCACGCCCTTATCATCGCCGGCGGCTCAGGCACCCGACTCTGGCCCATGAGCCGCGCCAGTCTTCCCAAGCAGCTCATTCCCTTCATCAACGGCAAGAGCCTCCTGGAAATCGCCATGGATCGCCTCGCCGGTCTGATCCCCCCGGAGCGCATCCACATCTGTGCCGCTCAGACGCACCGCGATCTGATTGTGAAATTGCTTCACGGCGGCGAACCGGCGGGACGCTTTTACGGCGAGCCGACCGGACGTGACACGCTCAACGCCGTCGGTCTGGGCGCAGCAGTCATCGGGCATGATGACCCCGATGCCGTCATCGCCGTCTTCACCGCGGACCACATCATCGAGCCTGCGGAGGAGTTCCGAAAAATCGTCGAACGCGGCTACGCGCTGGCGCAGTCGCAGCCCAACGTGCTGGTGACCTTCGGGATCAAGCCCACCCATCCGGCGACCGGGTACGGCTATCTGGAGCTGGCCGAGGCGATCAATCCCGACGCCAGCGTCGTCGTGCAGTTCAAGGAAAAGCCCGATGCCGCCACCGCTCAGCGTTATGTCGATGCCGGGTCGGGCAGATATCTCTGGAACAGCGGGATGTTCGTCTGGCGGGCCGCAACTCTCATGGAGTGCATCAAGCGATTCGCGCCGGAAAATTACGACGGCCTGACACAGCTCGGCGCCGCATGGCGCACCGACTCACGCGACGCGCTGCTGACGCAGATTTATCCCAGGCTCAAAAAAATCAGCGTGGACTTCGCCATCATGGAGCCGGCGTCGAAAGACACCACCGGCAGCGTGAGAGTCGCGGCTGTACCCATGCCTCTCTCCTGGCTCGATGTCGGTTCATGGCCGGCCTTTGCCCAGACCTGCCCGCACGACGCACAGGACAACGCGCTGGGCGGGGGCCGACAGGTGCTCATCGACACCCGGCGCACCCTTGTCGCTTCCAGCGAGGCGGATCATCTGGTGACAGCGATCGGCTGCGAAGACCTGATCGTCATCCACACACCCAAGGCTACGCTCGTCTGCCGCGCTGACCGTGCAGAAGACATCAAGAAGCTCCACGCCATGGTGGGTGAAAAGTACGGTCAGGAGTTGCTCTGACCTGCAACGATCAGCGACGGCTTTATCTTACGAAGGCGCGATCCGCATGATCGCGCGGTTGGAAAAGTCAGGCAATTATTCACAATTTTCATGCGACCCATTGCGAACCGTTCACCCATCGGGTAAAAACATTTCGCGTCGCATTCATATCCCAATCCCTAAGCGAGGAACCCTATGCAAGCTCTACTGGCGAACGGCGCGGTTGGTTGCATGATTATGTTGGTTTACATCGGCATCATCGTTCTGGTTATCGCTGGATTTTGGAAAACCTTCGTCAAGGCAGGTAAGCCCGGCTGGGCGGCGATCGTCCCGATCTACAACATCATCGTCCTGCTGGAAATTGCCGGCCGGCCGCTCTGGTGGATCGTCCTCTTCCTCATCCCGCTCGTCAGCCTCATCGCGCTCATCATCGTCTCCATCGACATCGCCAAGTCTTTCGGTAAAGGTGTCGGTTTCGGTCTGGGGCTTGGGTTCCTCTCGTTCATCTTCTATCCGATCCTCGGCTTCGGCAGCGCGCAGTATCAGGGGCCGTCCGCCGGTAAGGCTTCGTGAGGACCATTCTCCATGACCCAATCCCCCAACTCACCGCCGCCCCCGGAAGGCAGCACTCCGGCTGATCCGCAAGCGGGTCCGGCTCCGGATTCTGCCGCTGGCGGCGCATCGGCAGCAGGCGGCACGCCAGCCGAACCGGCGCCTCAGAAGAGCAAATACTCCTCCGAGGAACGTACCTGGGCGATGTTCACCCATCTGGCTGCGTTCAGCGGTTTTGTCGGTGTCCCGCTGGGGCAAATCCTCGGCCCGCTGGTCGTCTGGCTCATCAAACGCGAGGAATTCCCCTTCGTGAATGAGCAGGGCAAGGAATCGCTCAACTTCCAGATCACCATGATCATCGCAGCGCTCATCTGCATTCCGTTGATGTTCGTCTGCGTGGGGGTGTTCCTGCTGATCGCGGTGGGTATCGTGGATGTGGTCTTCACCATCATCGCTGCGATCAAGGCCAACGAATGCGTCTCCTACCGCTACCCGATGACCATCCGCATGATTAAGTGATGCGGCCGACCCCTCGGACCTCTAAGAACCTGTCCAAAAAACAGAGGCTTGTCGATCGAGTCACCGCATCGAGCGCAGCCGCTTGAGACGCGATGGGTCGAGACATGCTTTTCCTATGGCTGTCTTATGTCTGAGACGGCAAACCCCGATACCTCCGGCTCACAAGGACAAGCGGCATTTTCGTCGCGTTCGGCGGTCAGCGGTACACCTAAAAAAACTCCGCGGCGGCTGCGAACCGTCGCGGAGCGGTTGTCGTGAGATTTTACTGCGTCGATGTTCTCAGGCCTTGCGGCGTCGGCTGAGGATCATCAGGCCGCCCGCACCCAGCAGGCCGAGGCTCGCCGGTTCGGGAATAGCGCCCTCGGTGAGCCAGTTATTGCCGAACTCAAAAAGAGGGAAGTCGATGTTGAATCCGACATCGCTGTTGCGTCGGAAGAGGAACTCGAACTGATACCATCTGAAGAACGAGCCGGGTGAAGTGAGGAAGTAGGGCGAGGTAACCATCACCGGGCCGCCCAACGTCGGGGAATCGAATACGAAGTCGATCGTGCCGTCAGGCCGCTCACCCATGGTGATCGTCACGGTTTCGCCGTTGACGCGGGAGTAAGGCCCGCCCGGAGGCGCGACGTTGGCTTCATTCGGTGCTGCGGTGCGTCGCATCGTGCCGACGTAGGCAGATTGGAAATACATTCCCGCCAGCAGACGTGCGCCGCCGCTCTCGCTGCCGGGGCCGTTGATGAACAACGAGATCTGCCGATCAGGGAAACCCGGATCGCTGGTGTCTTCGGTGAACGAGAAGCGTACCCACGGCTGCTGGAATTCGTTGATACTGCCCGCGCCGGTGCCGAAGAGCACCGCGTTGTCACCGCCCATTCCGCCGTGCATATAGACGCTGGCTCCGCCCCCGCCGCCATCCGTCTGGAGGTTGAGGTTGGTTCCGCCGACCGTAGCTGTGGTCAGGCCGTATGAGAGGTCATCCTCCAGGAAAGTGAAGGTCTTGCCGGTCAACGCGCCCAGGCCGGTGCCAAACGTCGCCGCCGATGCCGCTTGCGCCGCGATGACGGACACGGTTGCCGCCAGCGCACATGAAACCCATCGCTTGCTCATGTAGGTTCTCCTTTTCCCCGCATAATGATCGTCAGGCGGTTCCCGCCTTGAAATGGTTCCCGCTCTCCGGAACACCCGGAGTGCTAAGTTAAAACTAACACCATCCGACTAAAATACAAGAAAAATTCGATCTATTTTGAAATAATAATTGATTTTAAATTCGCACTATTTGTCAGATAAACACCTGAATATCTTATATTTGCAGACTTGGTTAACATGGCGTTGAACTAAGCCCAGCTCAAAATCCGCCTTTTGCGAGTCGGGGCACCGCCGCCGTCGTCACCACGAAACCGCCTGAAGCGCGCAGTTCGACAAAGTGCACCGCAAGCAATCGCGCTGAGTGTCGATACCCCGAAGGGGACAGAGATGAACACCAGAACGAGCCAAAGCAACAGGTGGGCTAACGACTGCCGTGACTCTGCCCTGTGAGGCTGCCTGCCTTCTCAGCCGCCGCCGTCAACCAATCATCAATACCTCGCCATATTCGCGCCGAGGTAGATGTTGCTGTAATAATCGCGGCAGTAAAAGTAATTACCTTCCGGGTTGGTCGTCGCGTTCCAGTCCAGGCGATTGGTCAGGCTGTACTTGGTCCACTGGACGCTCGAGTCGAGCAGGAGGACGTTGGCGCCGTCCGCCAGCGGCACCGTCCCCGCCGTGGTGCGCGGCCCTTTGCCCACGTGGTTGGAGATGCCGCCGCAGTCAAAGCTGCTGTTGTACCACGAGGCACTGTTGGGATAGAAAGAACGATCGATGAGCATCGGGGTCTTGAGCGACTTGTTCTGTCGCAGACTGGTGACCGGCCCGCGGGTGGGTGGGCCGGAGGTGGAGTTCCATTCCTGCCAGTAGCCGTTGTAAAAACCCCAGCATTCCAGGGCGTAGGACTCATTCCATGTGGGATTTCCGCCGTTCCATGACCAGTTGAGCGGATTGCCGGGTTCTGAACCTGAGCCAAAGCCAGCCAGGATGTAATAGTCCACATAGCCGAACTGGAAAGTTTTATCGAGCGACTGGTGAACGTCGCGCTGGATGTCGCCATCGCCGGTGGTGGTGGTGTAGCCGCTGGCACTGCGGCTGGGGCACTCGGTGATTTTTTTGATCACGCCGTAGCGGAACAGCTCGTTGGTGGATTGGCCCCAGGGCGAGTTTTGATACCAGCCCATCCCGCCGTAAATGCTCGTGTAGCAGTCGCGCAGCTCGGAGGTCGCCCCGCCGACAAATTCCCGGAAGTCCGCCGCATAGCTGTGATACGACCGGCCCCATTGCTGGAGCTGTGTTTTGCAGAGCACGATGCGGGCTGCATCTTTGGCGCGGCGGAGTGTCGGCAGCAGGATCGACAGCAGCAACGCAATGATGGAGATGACGACGAGCACCTCGATGAGCGTAAAACCGATGCGACGGGCGTTGCGATGAGAATTCACTCACGGCCCCTTTTCTTTGTGTCAGGTTCAGATCGACGCCTGAACCATGAGTCGGTCATTGAGTCGGTCATTGAGTCGGTCATTTGGTGCCAATGACTTCTCTATTATAAATCTGCGATCAGACGTAAAGCAATCAAAAAAAAGCCACGGATGTTTCCACCCGTGGCCTTTTGAGTGTGTCAGACAAGCTCAGCCGCGTGAACGGCGGAAGAGAGCCAGACCCGTGCCGAGGGCCAGCAGTGCCATGCTGGCGGGTTCGGGAATCGCGGGAACATTGGGATAGTCGTTGCCGTAGCGGAGGTCTTTGAACTCGTAGGTTTCACCGCTTTGGCCGCCCAGGACACGCCATTCGACCTGATAGAACGGGGCGAAGCCGATGCCCGCGTTGACCCAGAAATCGTTGGTCCACTGGTCCATCAGGACGTTGTTACGGAGCACGGTGAACTCAACCTGACCGTTGCTGTACTGGCCGAAGCGGACGGTGATCAGGTCGCCGGCGACACGCTGTTCGAGATCAGCCGCGGTGTTATTGGCGATGCCCGCCAGAACGCCGGTGCCATAGCTGGGCGAGCTGGTGGTCGAGTTGTTGTCACCCGCGGTGACCGCGTAGCTGGGGGTGCTGCGAGTGCCGCCGCTGCTGTACTTGAGTTCGGCGAAGAACCCGTTGACCGTCGCGCCGTCCGGGATGGGCTTGGAGGTATTACCAAAGCCGGTCACGTTGTTGGAACCGGGGTTATCCTCGGTGCGCCAGCGGGAGTTACCAACGGCATCTTCGGGGAAGGTCGCGCCGATTTTGCCTCGTGCGCCAGAGGAGCCGCTGCCCGGGCCGTTGATGAACATTTCGAGACCCGACCAACTGTCATCGACATCGTTCTTGTTGTCGACGAAGGTCAACTCAAACCACGGAGCGCTGTTGGCGTTGAGGGTGGTCCAGAATGCGGCGCCGCCAGCGGTGGTGCTGGAGTTTGCGTAGTTGGTCAGGGCGACGCTGGAATCGCCGGTGAAGACCATGTCGTAGTCGCTGCCGCTGACGCTGCCGGTGGCTTTGCCCGGATCGGCGGAGAAGTCCTGAAGAAAATCGATCGTCTGTCCGCTGCTGCCGGTCCACGTGATCGCGGATGCGTAGCCTGAGACGCCGACGACAGCCAACGCAGCTGTCAAAAGCATTCGTTTTCTGTTCAGCATGATGCGTTTCTCCTGTTCCCGGATGATATGGGATGAGGCCTTCACCGCTGAGCGCACATGGCTCAGAATTAACTCGGTGTTTGTAACGAAATGAAACTTACCCGAAAAAATCTGTGATGCAAGAGAAAAATGACGAATTTGAAAATTTCGTAAGTGCAAATCTTGTAACCAAATAGAAACCTAACGAAAAATATCAGGATGGGTAGGTGACAAGCCCTTGTCAGTGATGAGCTTAACCGGGTATGAGATTTGCCCTTTAACCGTCCCCGCAGTCAGCGCAGCCGCTTGAGGCGCGGCTTGTCAAATTGTGATTTTGTTCGCCGCCTGGTTCCGGTGACGGAACGACCCGGCTGAGTTTCGCATCACGAACGCGGAAAAACTTAGACTTGCCCGGCGGCTTGCTCAACCGATAGGATGAAAGGGTAAGCATCTCGTCGTTCCGGGCTGCGGGAGATCACGTCATGCGGCAGCGTCATGCTTTCAGTCTGATCGAGTTGCTCGTGGTGGTTTCCATCATTGCGATGTTGATCGCGCTGCTCCTGCCGGCACTGGCGGCGGCGAAGGAACAAGGACGGCGGACGCTCTGCGGTAACAACCTCCGCCAGTCCATGCTCTCTCTGGACAGCGACGCGCAGGACAATCAGGAGTGGTACATCCCCGGCAACTGGGGCAGCATCAACCACTTCATGCTCTGGCGCAACCTGGGGCATGACAAGCTGCTGAGCGACTACGGTTTTGCCTATGACGGCAAGGGCCAGTGGCCGAGCCTCTCGTGCCCCAGCGGGGCGTTCAAGGCGCAGTTCTGGCCTCCGCCGAGCTTCTGGGCCGGCCCTCTGACGCTCAACTATTTTTATGTCGGCGGCTTCGGGCAGAATGCCGGCTGGTACGGCTGGATTTATGACAGCGCCAGCGAGCCGGACGACTACCGGCCGGTACCCAAACGCAACATCCCGCGTCAGGCGAGCAAAGCGATGATCATGCAGGACCTGGCGCGCTTTCCGGGGATGGGCAACATCATCATCGAGTATTTCTATTCCAGTGAGATTGCGTACTTCTCGCCGATTCCTCCCAGCCATCCGAGAGGAACGGATCGCTGGACCGCGGCAGGTGAGAACGTGCTCTATGCCGACGGACACGTCACATGGAAAACCGCGGAGATGGTGATCCCGCGTGTTCACAGCTATTACACCTGGGCAGCGTATTGAGTCGGAGCTGGACGGCTCGCTGAGATCGCGCGCAGCAGGGGGTCAGGACTCACTGATCCGGCTGGGGGCTGTCCGACGACGCCTGACGCGCAGCCACCAGTCCAGCGCCAGCGCGATCAGCAGCACGGCACCGGAGGCGATCAGGCGGTTGACCAGCGACCAGACCCGCCGGTCCGGTGCGATCGTGTGAAAATCCCAGAAATAACTCACGAACGGCAGCAGCAGCGCGAAAGGCGTGAGCTGCCACAGCAGCCGCCGACTCATCGCGCGGAAACTCAGGATGATCGGCACGGCGTAGAGGATCGGCATGTTGATCCGCGGCGGGACGAGGATGTCGCTGATGAAGATCCCCGCCATCACGATCACACTCGCCAGCATCACCAGAAAATGCTGGAGCAGCCGGGTGACTTCATCGTCGATGTCCACGCTGGCGCTGCGCGGCGCCGGGTCGATCGCCCGGCGCAGGTCGGCAAAATGCCCGGAGAGTAAACCGAGAATCACGGCGACGACGGCGACCATCGCGCGGTTAATCATGCGCAGGTGCATCAGCCGGCCCCGCCAGTCCGACGGATCGACGCCGTCGGGCGGCTTGGTGAAATAGCCGGCAAAGGTCAGCAGCACCACAGTCAGCACCACCCACCAGGGGACCGGCCGGTCGCTGAGCAATACATAGAGCACCAGTGGGACCGAGTAGAGGATCGAGAGATTGAGATTCGGCGTGAAGCGGTCAATCAACGCCACCGCCAGCGTCGCAAGGATGCACAGCCACGGCGTGAACCGGGCTGCACGGTCGCAAGGGTACATCGCGTTGGTTGCGGTCTGGTTCATGGGGTTCGGAGGAGTCAGCATCTTCTCCCGGTCGCTCATGCCGACGGGATCATAGCTGTCCAGGCGTGAGATTTTATTTTAGCGAAAGTCGCATCCCGTCGCGGAGCAGGGAGACAAGCGAGGGACGGCGGATTCAGGAGAACAGCGCCAGTAATGCCGCCGCCAACATCGCACAGGGGCCGCCTTGAATGGGCGAGAGCCGACGACGCTCGGCGATAAGGTCGATGACGCTGCGGTCGATGGCTGCCAGCTCACCCCAGAAGGCGACCGCGTCGGCGTACTGGTTGGTAGCGCCCGTACCGTCGATGAAGTCGGCGTATTGCCCGTTACCGCGATAGATGACCGTCTTGAGCGTGCGGATGATCTGCTCCATGTCGGTGCGGTTGAAGACGACTCCGGCGTGATAACAGCGGACGACGAAGGTGACATTCATGCCGGCGTGGCTGAAGTCCTCAGCCCTGATCGACTCGTCGGAGCAGGGGAGTTCGATGCCGGGCCGATAAATCCACTGGACGGCCCCATCGGGGCGGAGCACCATCCGGTTTTTGAAAAACCGCGCGAGTTTTTCGGCGCGATCGAGGTAACGGCTCTTGCCGCCGGCCAGTCCCATCTCCAGGATTACACGGCCAAAGGTGTTCATCTGGTTGGTGGGCAGCGGCGCATCGCCGAGGATCGGCTCGGTGTACCAGCCCTCGATCTCGCCTGCTCCGCCGGTACGGCTTCCGGGCGGACAGGCCCGCTCGTGCCATTGATCCTCGTAGGCGTCGAGCGACTCGGTGATGGCGGTACGGAACTCCGCGAGGTCGTCGGCAAAGCGGGACGCCAGAGCCTTGTCCTTTGTCGCCAGATGCACGAGACGGGCGACCGGATAGAGGATCATGCCCACGTGGACCGTCCAACTGGTGTACTTGCCCTCGTATGGCGTGCCGACGGAAAACCGCACGGAACCCCAGCCGGGCATCATCCTGCCGCGGACTTCATCGAGGCGGCCGACCTTGTCATCGCGCAGATTCAGCAGCGTGCGGAAGCGGCGCACCATCGTGGACAGATAGCGCAGGTCACCCGTGGCCTCGTACTGGATGAGGTAGGCCAGCAACAGGTGCGCCTCGCCCCAGGCGTAAACGCCCGGCTGCATCCGGGCCGGCGGATTCCACGGCTGGCCGTTCCAGTCGCCTTTCATCGCGTTGTATGCTTCCGCCGGCTCATCGGTCACCTCGTCACGCTCAACCTGAGTGAAAGTCTGCACCGCTTCGGCTTTGGTGTAACGCATCACCGTTTTCCTGTATGGAAGGATGCCGCCGCCCGCGCGGATGCGGTACGGCATGAACAGAGATGGCGGACTCAAGCGCGCCCGGATGGATTCGAACCATCGACCTGCGGTTTAGGAAACCGCTGCGCTATCCTCTACGCTACGGGCGCAGTGGATTTGGAACAAGGTACCACTGAATAACCTCCGGATAGACCGCGATCGTGCGGCAGCGTCGGACAAAATCCGTTCGGGAAAACCCATCCTTGCAGCCGCAGCTCGACAAGCAGTGCTGTCCGAGAAGTCGCTTGTCGAGGGTAGTCGATAATCTCCGGGTGGTCAACGGATGCAGCCGTCGCGTGATCGGGATGTTCAGAGCGTCTGATAGGCGGTGTCTTTCTTGCCGCGAGCGCGGACGAAAAAGAAAATCGCCGCGGCCAGCAGGCCGACCAGCGAGCCGACGAGGACGCCCCAGTAGCGGTAACTGACGAGCACCTGTTCGGGCGGGATCGGTGCGGAGTCGGACTGCTGCGACCAGCTCACCGGTACCATGCCGGCCAGCAGTACGCCCAACAGCCCGCCGGCGAGCATGAGGGCGAACGTGATGAGGATGATGCGCAGGGAGCGATTCATGGTTTTTTCCTGGACGGCCGCACGCCGCGCCGTTCTGATGATGAGCATCATACGCTGGAGAACGTGATCGCTGCGGCGATGAGTTCACTCTGACGTACAATAAGGATCGCAGCCCTCGTAGCTCAGTTGGATAGAGCAGCAGATTTCTAATCTGCGGGTCGCAGGTTCGACTCCTGCCGGGGGCATTGAGCGTTTTTGCAAGCCGTTTGTCGCACTTCTGTCGTGTCACGCGATGCCAAAAGCTCTGCGGCGAAGCGCGGGGTTCACCTGCGGGAGCGGCGACGTTGCAGCAGGAGCAGGCCGCCCAGTGAGGCGAGGGTGAACGATGCCGGCTCAGGCACGGCAAAGTAGATGACGAAGTCACCGCCGCCGTTACCCGCCATCGTCACCGAACTGGTCGCGCCGTCATTGGTGAACGCCATCGGCGTGCCGTTGAGTGTCGCCGAGGTGATGGAAAACGCCGGGAATCCCAGGTTGCTGGAGTAGAGCGTCAGGACCGAGTCGCTCGTCAGGTCGTCCGCCGAGAGCGAGCCGCGGTACTCGCTGCCGCCGGTGTCCAGGAGCAGCGAAGCGGTCACGACGTTATTCCAGCCGATGATCTGCAATCCATCGCTGAACACGTTGGTGCCGCGTGAGATCATCAGGCTGTTGAGCGAGGAACCGTCGCGGCGGAGATAGGCGTACTGCGCGTCGGAGGAAAGCGCGCCGCTGTCGATGGATACCTGCACTCCCGCAGCAGTCGTCAGCACGTTGGAGTTGTTCGTCTGCGAAATGTGCCAGTCGTTCCAGCCGTCGGTCGAGACGATCCGCGCCGCTGCGTAGTCCGTGCCGGACATCGGCGTGACGGTCCACTTGCTGGTGAAGCCCGCCGCTCCGGTTTCAAACAGCGTCAGGAATGTGCCGCGGTTCTGGTTGGTCGTCGAGATTCGCATCCGCTGCGTCTGGATGAACGAGCCGTAGTTTTCGACCATCCACGTCGAGTCCTGCGCGACCGCATCCATCGCGGTGCTGGCGACGATGTGGGCGATGACCTGGCCGCTGACCGGCTGGTTATACGGATAGCCGTTGGGGATGGAGACGTTGTTGCTGGTCGTACCCAGGTAGGTGTCCACTGACCAGCGGATTTTTTTGTACGTCGAAGTGTCGGCCATGATCTGCGTGTTGGCCGCGGTGGACTTGCCGATGAGGTTGAGGGCGAAGTCCTTGTTGGTGCTGGTGGTGCGGAAGGCGTCAGTCATCACCATATAGCCGTGATCGGTGGCGGACTCGTTGACCATGCCGATGGACCGTCGCTCCTGCATGCCGCCGCCGTCATTACCGGCGCCCCCGTAGGTGGTCCTGACGGTGGAGAAGTCCATCACGCCCTTGAACGACCCACGTTCCTGGGCGTCGAGCCGGTTGGTCATGGTGGTGTTGGTGCCGGTGATGCCTTGACTGTCGGCGTTGTTACCCATTCCCCAGGTGGAGGTGCCGTTCGTGCGTGCCAGGAGCACGTTGTGCTCGATGGCGTAATTGGTCCAGAGGTTGTTGCCCCCGCCGCTGTGCGCCGGTGTGTTGGGCATCGCGCTGTCGCCGCCGAAGTAACTACCGCCGAATGGAACACCGTTGTAGCGGGCGTAGCCGGGTTCGACGAGCACCTGTGTGCCGTTGGCGACGAGCGTGATGGCCGCAGTGTCCTGATGAGTGAAGCTGCCGCCGTCCGTTCCGCCGGTGATCGCCAGGTAGTTGCTCGTCTTGCCCCAGTCGTTTTTGAATACGGCGATCTTCGACTGGCCGTCGGAGAGATATGTCGGCGACCAGTTGGGAGCGGCCGCGCCGTCGGCATAGTCCGTCAACACCATGAAGTCGGTGATCGTCCAGTTGTTGTTCGTGGCGTTGGCCCAGCTTGTCCAGTCGTGGCCGTTCAACTGCTCCGCGTTCCAGACGACGGCAGCCTTGAGGTTTTTCCCGTCCGGCTGGGTCGAGTCGATCAGACGCGATAACTCATGGATCGCCAGCGGCATGTTGTCGCTGTTGTGGAAGCTCGGCGATGTGCCGTTGGGCATGCGGATAGCCAGCCCGTAAGTAGCCATCTGCACCGCTGCGTTCTTGTACTGTGCCGCACCCGTCGCATCCGCGCCGTTGTTCACGTAACCAACCATGAACGTACTGAGATTAGCCAGAAAGTAATTCATGTAGCGGTCACCCTCGGTCTGGAACCCGTCGTTGGTGACGCTGTTGGTGAAGGCGTTGCGGACCTGCCCCATGGCGGTGTCGAGGTTGCTCTCGTTGCCGGCAAGCTGGGCGTAGAAAGCGCGCATCCCGCGGTTGAGAAATTCCTGATTACCGCCGGAGGTGGGCGAGCCCATGCCGGAGAGTACGTTGCTGTTGAGTCGTGAGATGATTGCGGAGCGTTCCGAGGAGGTAAGCCCGGAGTTAATCAGGTCGAACGCCTGATAAAAGCCGCGTGATGAGAGTGCCCCGGTGATTCCGCTGCCGCCGGTGACCTTGGCGTAATTGGTCAGCGCATCGCGGACCGCGATGAAGTCAGCCGAGGACGTATTCCCTCCGCCGGTGATCGCCCAGCGGAGAGCCTTGGCCTGAAGAATGCGCGACATCGTTTCCGAAGTGGAGAGGTTGTTCGGCGCGGAGTTGGCGGGGGTCTGATTGGCGTAGCTCACCACGTTGCTTTTCACCGTGGTCTGAAAGCCTGCTGCCGGAGTGTTCCACCAGGTCTGGAGCGTGGTGATATCCGATGG
Source organism: Phycisphaeraceae bacterium (assembly GCA_020851465.1). Classification (NCBI taxonomy): domain Bacteria; kingdom Pseudomonadati; phylum Planctomycetota; class Phycisphaerae; order Phycisphaerales; family Phycisphaeraceae; species Phycisphaeraceae bacterium. Next base: position 37,267 of record JADZCR010000014.1, read on the forward strand.
CGTCAGCAGGATGCTGGAGGTAGGCGCCGTGATGCTCGCGCCGGGATGGTTTACAGGGGCTGCCATCTGCCCTTGCGCGATCGCAGCCAGGAACAGTACAGCCGCGGACGGCAGAGCAATCTTCTCAATAAAACGCATTGACATTGTTGCCCCTTCCAGCTTTAAGGTTATGACCAGGCTACGTGGTATCATATTAACACTAACAAACATCGCACGTCAACATAGCTACATAACTCCAGTCAATTTAGGCATATGCAAGCGATATTCGGCTGAACACCTGACATGCGTGCAAGGAGTTAAAACCTTGAACATTGCTTGAATGTCTGTTGGGTGAGTTACGGTTGAAATGACAAACGATGACGTGGCAAGCTGATGCAACCCGCGACGTTGCGGACGCAAATGATCGGAGTAAGGTCGAGTATTCACCTTACTTCCTCGCCGCTTTTTTAGTCGCTTACTTGGGAGTTACTTTGCTGCGGGTTGGCTGGTGGCGGCTGGTGGCTTGAGCTTATCGAGTGACGACTGCGCTTCCTGTTTCACGTTGGCGGGTACATCCGGCATTTCGATCACCTTCGTGTAATCAGCCGTCGCGCGGGTGGGGTCTTTCTCCTCCTCATACAACAGGCCGCGCGCGACCAGTGCCTGTGCGACCCACGCAGCCGGAGCATTGCTCAATTCGATAGCCTGTGCGTAGTCAGCCATAGCGCGGGTCTTATCGCCTCCCTTGCGGTAAGCCGTGCCGCGATGAACCAAGGCCTCGGCGACGACCTCGACCTGCGCATTCTTCAACTCGATCGCGCGCGTGTAGTCGGCAATCGCGCTGGCAGCATCGCCCCCGTGGTCAAACGACACTCCGCGGCTCAGATAGGCGACAGCGAGCTTTTCCACCGGAGCATATCCCATGTCGATCACCCGCGTGAAATCGGCGACGGCGTTGGTGGTGTCCTTCAACTGCTCATACGACAGGCCGCGGTAGATCAGCGCATCAATAACCTGTCGGATCGAAAAATCCTTGATGCCGATCACCTTGGCGAAGTCCGCGATCGCGCGTTGATGGTCTGCCGCTTTGCGGTACGCCGTGCCTCGGTTAAAGAGTGCCTGTCCGACTGTTTCGACCGGCGCGTCCTCCATGTCGATCACCCGTGAAAAGTCCGCGATCGCGCGGGTGTCATCACCGCTTTCGCTGAAAGCTGTGCCGCGCACAAGCAGCGCGAGGGCGACCTGTTGGGCGGGGGCGTCCTTCATCTCGATCAGCATCGTGTAGTCGATGTAAGCGCGGATGGTATCTCCATCCAGGCCGTACGACACGCCTCGGTTGAGCAGTTGCTCCGCGATGCCTGCCGTGTCGATTTCCTTTGCACGCAGGGATGCGACGAAGTCCTCCTCCCCCTTGATGATGTCCCGCATTTCTTGTTTAGTTTTGGTGCTGCCCGGCGGCGTCAAGTCCGCCCGCAGCACATCGCCGCCCCAGACCACCAGAAAAAAGCTGACGACCAGGGTCAAGGTACCGTGTCTGCAAAACATAGGCTGCTGCTCCTGATGTGGTGCGAATAAACGGCCGACTATCCGGCGGACCGCATCTCAATACTTCAGCTTACCGTGAGTGAGTCTGTCCGGTTGAACAAAATTTTACGTGAGTTAAATCAGAAAGGCTCGCACTGAAAACCGCAATCTCACCGCGAGGCATGACATGACCTCGTGCGATGAATGGCGTGCCGATCAGCAGGCCGGAGTACCTTAGAAGTCGTCAGCGTTCATCGACGACCTCATAAACCTTGTCGCCGATCACGAGTTGCATTTTCGTGCCGACGGAGAGCCACGCTGCCGTGTCGGGATGATCGTTGAGGAGTTTGAAATAGTCCTCACTGCCGAACTTCACGATGATCGGCTTGATGTTTTCCTGCTGTTGGACGTTTTCGTCGATCCACATATCTCCGTTGCGGTAAAACGCCCGCCCGCGAATGTAGCGGACGCGCACCGCTCCGGCCGCATCCGTCCCGCCCGTCGGTCGCGATGCGCCGGGTCGATCACGATCGGTCGGCATGGTGTAAACCAGGGCATCGACGTTGCGCATGGATTGGGTTGCTTCCGAGGCTTTGACCCCGCCTGCCGGCATGGGGATGCCGCCGCCGCCCGCGTCCTGTGCAACGCCCGGCATCGCATTGCCGCTGCGCTCCGTGCGGAACTCCTGATACATCCGGCCGAGTTTTTCCGCCTCGTCCTTCCGCACCGCGGAGGAAACCCGCTGTGCAGCCGGGATGTTGCGCTGCTGCTCGTCCTCGATGATCAGGTACGACGTGTAAGGGGTGACGATCCCATACTTGCGCGCCAGCTCAACCGTTTCGTCGCGCAGCTCTTTGGTTTCGCCATGAAGCCGGATTTCTTCCAGGAGATAGCCGATGCGTCTGGTCGCCCAGAGTCGCGGAATGAAGCCGTACTCAGCGGACTTATCCGTAAAGGTCGCTTCGGAGACGAACTTTTTCTTTTCGCCATTGACGAATCCTTCGAGCGTCACGGTCGTCGGCCCGCTGCCGGTGTATTGACCAAAGAGTACGAGTTGATCGCCCACAAAAAGATCGGGCAAGGCAGCCGGATAAGTTTTGCTGGTGCGGATTTTGTCACCGAAAGAAAGCGTCAGACCGGTGAGTACGGGCTGGTTGATCCGTGCGTAGAAGTTGGAAACTTTCACCTCGATGTCTTCGCTGGGGAGGACATACTGGCTCGAAGCGCGGGTCTGTTGAGTGATCTTGTCGAGCAGATGCGTGTTGATGTCGTTGCCGACACCGAAGCAGAACACGCGCACGGTTTTGTCTCCGACGAGTTTGGTCAGATGGTTGGTGATGGCGTCCTCGTCGCGTTCGCCGATGGTCGGCTGGCCGTCGGTGAGGAAGATGATGTAACGAGGCCGGCTGGTGTCGTCAGCGTCTTTCGCGCCTTTTGACAGAATCGCCTCCGCTGCCGCCTTGAGCGCATCATCGATGGCGGTGCCGCCGCTGGCGGAGAAGGTGTCGATGAACGCGCGTGCTGTGGCGCGGTTGGTGTCGTTGACCGGAAGCAGGGCCTTGAAAAGCGGCTCAGCCTCGGTCGCGAATCGGATCACCTCAAAGCGATCGCCCGTGTTGAGGCTGTTGACGCAATATAAGAGAGCCTTCTGCGCTTGTTTGATCTTTTCGCCCGACATCGACCCGGAGGTATCGACGACGAACACCACGTCCTTGGCTGACACTTTCGCCTTCTCCGCCAACGCGCCCGGCGAAGCCAGCAGCATGAAATATCCGCCGCCTCCCGGCATCTGGCCGGCCCGTGCCATTCCTTCCGGGCCTGCAAAACTCAGCAGGTTCACTGCGATATCACCCTTCTCGCGCAGCGGGGCAAAGAGGAGTTGAAAGTCGGTGTCCGGCCGGACATCACGGGCTTCAAATCCGATCGTCGCGGAGTGTTCCCCGTGTCTTTTGATCTCGACCTGGTGGCTGGGCGAGTGGATCGACTTGAGCGCCTGCTTGGTCGTCACCTCGCACTTGATCGCCACCTGGGGGATCGGCTCAGGTGAAAACTTCTCGGTGTTGAGCGGGTAGGTGTAGGATATCAGCCCGTTGTCGCTCTTGAGAACCTGTGTGTATTTGAGCGTGATCCGCTTTTCGCTCAGCGGCTCGATGGGGAAGACGCGCACCTTGAACAGACCGCGGCCTGCATATTCCATCAGTGCGGGATCGCGCGTCTTGCGGACGATCTCTTCGTAGATGCTGCGAGCCTTGGTCGCGTCGAGCAGCTCAGCTTTGACCTGCTGGCCGTTGATGTCCATGGTGAACTGATCGATCTGCCCACCCTCAGGCAGCGGGAAAATGTATGTGCCTTCGAGTCGCTGCTGGCTGGGGTTGTAAAAAACCTGATCGACCGAAGTCACCGCAACCTGATCGTCGATCTTCACCTCGACGAGGTGCTTGCGGATGTGCAGGGGAGCAAAGACGGGATGGATCGGCCGGACGACATCGACCGGAGGCGGCGGGTCGATGATGACGATCAGGCCATCCGCCAGAGCCGCGGACGCTGCCAGTAAACCGATCACGACCGCGATGAAAAGGTGACGCAAGCTGAGCATGACAAGGCCTCCCGTTTTCTCTGAATGACTCAGACGCCAGGCGAATGGAAAGGTTCCCTTCGGCGGGATTTCACCCTGCCGTGCTGCGGCGTCCGAACGCGGCTGGAGCGGTTCACCCAGACAGCACCTCGCAGCATGTCCCGGTAGGAATTGCCGCGAAAATCCCGGCAAATCTCGTCCGAAAAGTCGGTAAGCGATTGACAGGAAAAGCGTTAGGTAGGCGAATACTCCGCGGGCAGGTTCAAGACGGTCTGGCCGTTGAGTCGCATCAAACACGGCTGCTCCGACAGGTGTTGTTTGGTGGCTTTTCATGCGAGGCTCCGTGACGTGAAGAGGGCGGCCAGCCGCCGACGTATTTCATCCAGTGAACTATTATAGGCAAGTCGAACTCAATTTTCAAATTAAAATTAACTTTTTCTGCCTCGCAGAAAGTCTTGGGGTGCGGGGTTTCTCAGCCGTGATATCGTGGCGTCCATTCTCAGGAGCTTCAGCATGTTCAGACCGCTGTTCATCACACCCGTTCTCATTGCCCTGGCCTTCGCGGGTTCAGCCTTGGCTGCCGACCCGACTCCGGCGGACCTTGCGCTGGCGGCGAAGTTCGAGGCCCTCAAGCAAAAGCTCGACACAGGCCGGGGACGCGAAGTCATCAACCTCACCCGCGACAACTCACCCGATGCCCAGGGCTGGATCGGGTTCACCAAGGAGAACACCGGCGAGATGGCGCTCCAGCGTCTCAAGGGTCACCTGCCCGCGACGGATGCACAGCTCGCCGCCTCCCGCGCGTCCTATGGCCGGGTCGTCTCCATGCTCGAAAAAATCGACCGCAGTCCCGAAGCAAAACCCTACGAGATCGTCCAGCGTCGTAAAGAGATCACCATCGACGGCCGGATCGACCCCAAGGAATGGAAAGGGGCGAATGTCGTCCCGCTTGCTTATATCTTTCCCCACACGGAACCGACCACGGATTCCGTCGCCACCTGTCGGCTGATGTGGGACAGCCGGAATCTCTACGCTGCGTTCGACGTGCCCGACGCTCAGATCATGGGTAACGAAGCTCTGGACAACGAAAAGAACACGTTCCTCTACGACTGCGTGGAGTTGTTTCTCGTACCCGATCCGCGTTTTCCTGCTTACTGGGAAATCAACGTCACGCCGAAAAATGAAATCCTCGATCGGCTGATTATGAAAAAGTCGCGCGGCTGGTTTGGGGAACCCGACCCAAGCGAAGACATCGAAGGCATCAAGGTCGCGACGAAGCTGTCACCCGATTCTTCCAGCCCTGACGCTGATCACACAGAGCAGAAGCCCGGGTACTCCATCGAGATTGCCATTCCCTGGTCCCAGCTTCCCAACATGCGCCATGGTCCGCGGGTCGGCGACACGCTGTTGGGTGTCATGGCCTGGTCCGATGTCAACGACAAAATCGACTACGGCCACCAGAAGTATTACAGCCAGGTGCCGACCGTCGCTGGATTCAACAGCGTGTGGGAGTTTCAGGTACTCAAGCTGGTCGGGAAAAAAGGCTGGTTTGATTGAGAAACCAGCTCGCACCGAGGCGGCTGCGCTGAGGATCGCGCCCGTTGCATTGATCGCGGCTGTCTGAGTCGTCAGGTCACGCGCAGGATTTTCTGACGCGGCGCGGTTGCGGTCAGTCGTTCAAGCGTGTCTGAGCCAAACTCAGCAAGCACGAACTCCGCACCGTCGAGTCGGCCTTGCAGCGTCTCCGGCTGGTGCATGTCCAGGGCCATGAACTGATACCGCCCCTCGCGCAGAAATTGCCGCACCAGTGCGTCAGCCTGCGAACCCTCCTCGCCGGTCATGCAGCGGAAATTACCCTGAAGCCACACGCCCATGTTTGTCAGCTCATCGAGACACTTGCCCACCTCCGTCGTGCAGCGGAGCCGCTCAGGATGCGCGAGAATCGGCTGGTAGCCTTCGCTGAGCAGTTTCTCGAAAGTCGGCGTCACCCACTTCTCCCACTTGTCACCCCAGAAATCGACGAGCAGACAACGGCTGCCCGCCAGCGTTGGCAGCTCACGACGCTTCATTTCGGAAACGAAGTTTTTATGCAGCCGCACTTCGCCGCCAGTCCAGAGTCGGTAGTCCAGCCCGCGGGCGTTCAGGTGAATCTGAAGACTCTCGGTCAGATCGCGGATGCTCTCCGTGGTAATCAGCGGAAACTGCGCGCTCCAGAAGTGCGGCGTGCAGATCGTGCCCACATAGCCCTGGGCGATCAATCGCTCCACGCACGCCACTGAATCGTCGAGATCACGACAGCCGTCATCAATCCCCGGCAGAAGGTGGCTATGGATGTCGATCTTTCCCGGCGGCAGGGGATCGGATGTGATGGCGTCCTCAGTCATGATCGTGAAAGTATAGAGAGTCAGCAAAGACGATCCGCCCTCGCGCTGGTGCGACACCCGTCAGGAGACGATTCTGCCGAACCCCAGGGCATCCAGCGACACGCCCATCAGATCGAAACGAAGCAATTGCAGCGCAGACTTGGCAGCGCGGTCACGGACAGCATCGCGGTCGCCGCCGAGGTCCAGACGAAAGACGCTCGTCGCTTTCGTCTTTGACGCCAGCCCGATGAAGACCGTGCCCACGGGTTTGTGGATCGTTCCTCCTTCCGGGCCGGCAATGCCGGTGACGGAAAGTGCCAGACTCGCCTTACCGCGCGTCAACGCTCCTTCCGCCATCGCCCGCGCAACCGGTTCACTCACCGCGCCGTGCAGGTCGATCAGCTCCGTCGGCACACCTAGTTGCGATGTCTTCATCGCGTTGGCGTACGTCACCCATCCGCCGAGATAAATCTCACTCGACCCCGACACATCGGTGATCATCTTGCCCAGCGAGCCGCCGGTGCAGCTCTCCGCGGTGACGAGCAGCAGCCGTGCCTCGCGCAGCATGGCGACCACGGTTTCCTGAATCGTCGTTTCATCGCGTCCGTAAATGATCGGGCCGAGCTGTTTCTCGATGAGTGCGATCGTCTCGTCCATCGCAGCGCGGGCCTGATTGTGTTCCGGGAATTCGCTCCGCACACGCACCGAGACGACGCCGCCTGCGACGGTCGTGCCGACCACGGGATTACGTTTGCGATCCATCAACGAGCCGAGCTTTTCCGCCACAGCGCTTTCACCCTTGCCGAACGTGTTGATCTTCGTGGTGAGGATGACATTGCGCCGCGAGGATGGATTTGCCGAAAGATTATCGGTGGGATTCCCGGAGTTGCTTCCGGGGTTACTTCCGAGGTTGTTTCCGGGGGTAAGTTTGTCGATATCCGGGCCGATGGAGAGTCGCCACATCGCCAGCATTTCGCTGGGTACGCCGGGCGTGACGTAGATGGTTGCGCCGTTGAGATGAGCCTTGATGCCCGGCGCCGTGCCGCAGGAGTTGGGGATCACTTCCGATCCGACCGGGTGCATCGCCTGAACTTTATTTCGTTCGGGCATTTCGCGGCTGCGCCGAATAAACATCGCGCGGATCACTTCGACGCTGGGAAGATGGATGACGAGGTTGACGCCCATCGCGTCCGCCAGTGCATCGCGTGTGAGGTCGTCGTCGGTGGGGCCAAGACCGCCGGAGATGATGACCAGCTTCGCCGCCTTTGATGCTTCGATGATCGCTTGCCGGATGGCTGCCCGATCGTCGGCGATGGTCTGGTGATATCGCGTGCCGATGCCGCGCGCGACCAGCTCCGCGCTGAGGTACGCGCTGTTGGTGTCCACGGTCTGACCCAGAACCAGTTCATCGCCGATGGAAAGAATGATGGCTTGCATGGCGTGATTTTAAGGGGACGCCGAACGGATGGAGTCGGAGCGTCGAAATCCGTCCTAGATATTTCGCATCCCGTATAATTCCCGCATGTCTATTGCGACCGCAAAAATCATGGACGGTAAAGCCGTCGCCCAGCAGGTGCTCGATCGCTGCGCTCTGCGCGTCAAGGAAATCATTGCCGCATCCGGCGTCACGCCGTGTCTGGCGACGATTCTTGTCGGCGATGATCCGGCGTCGGCGACGTATGTGAAAATGAAGGGCAAGCGCTGCGAAGCCGTGGGAATGAAATCGCTGCGCGTCGAGATGCCCAGCAGCACCACGACTGCGGAATTGATCGCCAAAATCCGTGAGCTGGGTTCCAGTCGATCGGTCCATGGCATCCTCCTGCAGCATCCCGTGCCGCACCACATCGACGAACGCGCCGCCTTCGAGGCGATCCCCGGTGAAAAGGATGTCGATGGCGTCACGATTCAGAGTTTCGGTGTGATCTCCTTCGGCCTGCCGACCGGCGGCTACGGCTCATGCACGCCGGCGGGAATCATGCGACTGCTCGATGCGTATCAGATCAACCCTGCGGGTAAACAGGCGGTGGTGATCGGCCGCAGCCCGATCCTCGGCAAACCGATGGCCATGATGCTTCTGGCCAGGGACGCGACCGTCACCATCTGTCACTCGAAAACCAGAAATCTGCCGGAGATCGTCCGCCAGGGCGATATCGTCGTCGCGGCGGTGGGGCGGGCACGCTTTGTTCAAGGTGAATGGATCAAGCAAGGCTCAGTCGTCATCGATGCCGGGTACAGTGAAGGCAACATCGGCGATGTCGATTTCGACTCGGCGGCAGCGCGGGCCTCTTTGATCACTCCGGTACCCGGCGGGGTCGGCCCCATGACGATTGCGACGCTGATCGACCAGACCGCCATCGCCGCGGCTCGGCAACTGAAAATATCTCCAGCGGCTTCTGCGAGTCTTTGACCATGACCCAGTTCAACGCGCCAACTTACGACATCGAACGGCCAACCGGCCACTGCGCGCTGAGCGGTCGGAAACTCGAAGTCGGTGAGCTTTACATGGCTGCATTGATCGAGACCGACCTGAGCGCACCCATCCCCGACGGAGCAAGCGCGGGCAACAAGCCGACGGCGGCGGGGCTGGGCTTCAAGCGGCTCGATATTTCCATGGAAGCCTGGGAGAGCGGGAATCGACCGGAAAATATGTTCAGCTACTGGCGGTCCACCGTTCCAGCAGCCAATCAAAAGAAAAAACTCTTCGTCGATGATGAAGTGCTCTTGAATCTGTTCCGCCGCCTCGCCGACGCCGATCAGCCGCAGCGTCTGGCGTTCCGCTTTGTGCTGGCACTGATCCTGATGCGGAAAAAACTTCTCAAATATGACGGCACCGATCGGGAGACTCCTCCCGCGGTGGATGGCCAGCCGCAGCCGCCCCGCGAGTGGTGGCGCGTGCTGACACGGGGCGACTCCGAACCGCTGCGCGTCCTCAATCCGCAACTCGACGAAGCGCAGATCCAGCAGGTGACGGAACAGTTGGGCGAGATACTCGAGGCTGAGCTTTGAAGCCCGCACCGCTCAGAGATGGTCGCGTTACATCTCCCCGCTGCTTTTCACGGGAAAAGTCGAGCGGAAATAGCTCACGTCCATCAGCCGGTGCTGCAAGATCATCCGAGGTCACCCGTCGCACCACAAGCGGCGAGCGGAAGGCGGCGACACAAATCGTTTTTCGGATGGCGACCGTAGTCACCCTGCTGCTGTCTGCGATGGCGGGTTGCCAGCTACCGCCTGCCACTCAGCCGGCGAGTACGACGCGACCGAGCGGAACAAAAGCAGCGACGACTCGTCCGGCTCAGACGCAGCCGTCGTTGACTTACGCTGACGTGGCGGCGCGCTACAACAAGAACATCACTCGACTCGACAAGCTCTGGACCGCCGGGACGGTTGAGCTTAAGTGGACCGATCGAGGTCAGCGACGCTGGGAGCAGGGCGATGTTCATGTCATCCTGCTTCCGCCGTCACGCATGGCTTTTGAGATCAACAAAGCAGGCGTCACGCTTTTATGGGCCGGCGCGGACCAGGAGCGTTACTGGCTTTTTGATCTTCAGGATCCTCGGACCGCCTATGTCGGCCGACACACGGATTATGGTCGTTCACCGGAGACGCCGCTGCCGATTCACCCCCTGGACCTCGTGCGCATTCTGGGAGTGACGCCGCTTCCGCTGACAGCCGGCGATGCGACCGTCGAGTGGATCGGCAAAGGTGATGCGCGGAGCTGGCTCATCGACTTCCCCGGACGAATGCGGATGGTCGTCGATCCTCGAACCGCGCTGCCCAGCCGCATTGATCTGCTCGACGCTCGCGGTTACAGCCGAGTCATTGCCCGGCTGTCCGCGCCCGATCGAGTGGAGATCGAAAACGCGCCGCCCGGTGCATTTCCCACGATGAACACACGATTTGAAATCACCATGACCGACCGCGACGGCTCGATGACGCTCTACCTCTCGCGCATGACCAATCGCAGCAGCAAGTTCAACGAAAAGATCTTCAACTTCGACATCCTCAAAAAGATGTTGAAGCCGGAAACGGTCAATGAGTTGAAGTAGCCCGCAGCCGCGTTCGTCACCGGGAAAGAGCGGTATCGGAGCGGGGACCGTCGCGCAGCACGCGCAGGCTCAGCGGTAATTCAAAGTGCTCATCCTCGTCGATGACGTGCCGTTCCTCGACCTCGCCGCCGTAGCGCGACTTGAGGTCTTCGATGATCTCTTTGACGAGGTGTTCCGGTGCCGACGCGCCGGCGGTGACGAGCACGGTATCGACATTCCTGAACCACTGGTGGTCGATCTCGCTCTTGTCGTCCACGAGGTAGGCGGGCGTACCGGAGTTCTGTGAGATTTCCGTCAGGCGGATGGAGTTGGAGCTGTTCCGCGAACCGACAACCAGCACGAGGTTCGCCTCGGTCGCCACGTCGCGCACCGCGCGCTGCCGATTCGTCGTCGCGTAGCAGATGTCCTCGCCCGGAGGAGCTTTGATGTTGGGATAGCGTTTGCGGATGGCGTTGATGATGACGTTCGCGTCATCCATGCTCAGCGTCGTCTGCGTCAGATAGACGAGCTTTTCATCAGCGGAAAAAGGCAGTTTTTCCACGTCGGCGGGTGACTGCACGATGGTGATCGCATCGGGTGCTTCGCCGACGGTTCCGACGACTTCATCGTGACCAGCGTGACCGATGAGCAGGATTTTGAATCCCTGCCTCGCGTAGCGGATCGCCTCCATGTGGACCTTGGTGACCAGCGGGCAGGTGGCGTCGATCATGGTGCAGCCGCGTTGTCGTGCTAAGCGGCGGACTTCGGGGCTGACGCCGTGTGCGCTGAAGACGACGGTCTGATTGGCCGGCACCTCATCAATCGAGTCAACGAAGATCACGCCGAGCTTGACGAAGCGCTCGACGACGTGCCGGTTGTGGACGATTTCGTGATAGACGTAAAGCGGCGAGCCGACGATCTTGAGCGCCTCATCGACGCACTGGATCGCCATGTTGACGCCGGCGCAGAAACCGCGGGGATTGGCGAGGAGGATTTTCATACGGATAAGACATGATATCCGTGATCAGTGCGCCGAGCCAGAATGAACACGGAGATCAATCGGCGAGCATTGACTCCAGCGCAGCGAAGACCTGCGGGACGCCATGCCACTCCATCGCCTGTGGTGAAGGCGGAGCGAGTGTGACAACCGCAGGCCCCAGCGGGGACCACTGTGTCGCCGACGTGGGGCCGAACAGAGCGAGTGTCGGAACGCCGATCTGTGCGGCCAGATGTGTCGGGCCGGAATCATTGCCGAGAAACAGTCGCGCCTCAGCGGTCATATCCGCGAGTTCTCCGAGCGTGGTGAGGCAACGCAGGTTCCAGGTTTTTTCCCAGTGTCGTCGCAGATCGGCAGGCCAGGTTTCCAGTTCCACTTCGCCGCAGATCGCCTGTGACGGAATGCGCTGATCACGCAGCATTTCCATGACCCGCTCGTAATTTTGGCGCGGCCAGCACTTGGTTGCACCGCCGCTGCCGGGATGAATGACGACCAGGCCGCGCGGATTGCTGCGTGGCGGCAGGACGACTTCACGCAGTCGCAATCCCTGCGCCGCGAGCTGGACCGCATGAGCGCGTGTGATGTGTTCATCCCAATCAGCAGGCGGTCGCGGCTGGACAAACGCCAGTCGAGCGGTTGGCGCAAGCTGTCGTACATTCTCCGCCCAGCGGTCGCGGCCGTCGCTGAGGTAGCTGACAATCCAGCCGTTGATGTTCTTGAACCATCGCTTGCGTTCTTCGCTGATCTGTTTCCAGCCATCCTCGACATGCAGACGTGTCATGTCCGACGACTCGACATCGATCGGCTCGATGCCGTGAATCAGTCGTGCTGCCAGTCGCGCTTTGTCACCGGCTGTGACTACCGACGTTTGACCATCCAGCGCACGCAACAGCGGGAAGACGAGTATCCAATCACCCAGCGCGCCCTGATGAAACACCACGTTCCGCGCATCTGCGGCGTGTAAAGGCCGCGGCGCGTGCCTCTCGCGACGGTCTGTCGTGGTTGAACCCGATGGATCAGTGGCGGCAACTTCGTCAGGCTGCGGGGAGCGATTGCGATTCGGTTGACCTTGATTTTCCGGCGTTTCGATTACAATCCCTCCGTTTTGCGCCCGGCTGGTCGCGCGCTCCCGCGAAGCCTGGTGCCGGCGAGTGAACCATGGGTTATTACATCGGTCTTGATCTGGGTGGCACCAATATCAAGTACGGGGTGGTTGACGACAAAGCCAGGATCATATCCAAGGGTTCCTGCGTCACGCCGGTGACGAATGATCCGGCAGTCCTGACCGGAGGGCTGGTCGCCGCCGCCCACGAGGCAGTCCGACTGGCGGGTCTGTCGCTGGGGCAAATCGATTACATCGGGATCGGTTCGCCGGGGATGCTCAATCTCAAAGAGGGCAAAGTCATTGCCGCCCCGAATATTCCCGCCTTGCGAAACGTTTTACTTGCGCCGGATATTGCGCGGCAGACCGGCAGGCCGGCCATCCTCGAAAACGACGCCAACGCTGCGGGCTTTGGTGAGTTCTGGGCCGGTGCGGGTCGTGATCCGAGTATTCGCAATCTCGTCATGCTCACGCTGGGTACGGGCGTCGGCAGCGGGATCGTGATCGACGGCAAAGTGCTGCACGGTGCGTACGATCTGGCCGGTGAAATGGGGCATTTAATCGTTGTACCCAACGGTCGCCTTTGTGCCTGCGGTCAGCGCGGATGCCTGGAAGCCTATGCGTCCGCCAGCTCCACTGCCCGGCGTGCCGTCGAGGCGCTCACTGCCGGCGAGAAATCAAAATTATCCGCGATTTTCTCCCAGGGCGTGGATAAAATAACTACGAAGGAAATCTTTGAGGCTGCGAAAGAAGGAGACGCACTGGCAGTCCGTGTCATCGAGGAGACGACGACGCTGCTGGGTATTGCGTGTGTTTCGATATGTCGAGTGCTCGATCCACAAATGATCGTTTTTGCGGGAGGCATGATTCTGGCCGGGCCATATCTTTTCGACCGCGTGCGGGCCGCGTTTACGGACCACTCGTGGAAGATGGTGCCCACCAAAATGCAGATCGTGCCCGCGCAGTTGGGTAACGATGCGGGTTTTATCGGGGCTGCCGCGGTGGCGTGGGAGGCGCATCAGTCCGGATCGGGTTCGGCAGCCTGAGCGTCGGGGTAAACCGCCGTTTCCAGGATGCGAGGGAGAGTGTTGGGCAGGGATTAAGCGAAGCGATCAAACCGCCGACGATAAGTCGGAGGAGTATCGGTGCTCGCGGGCCGGTTCAGGCCCTTTTTGCGCCGGATAACGGGAGTGGTCGATGTCCGCATCGGCAGTGAAAAACGGATTGGAGATCTATCTCAGGCAGATCGATGCCTCGCCTCTGCTCAGCGCTGAGCAGGAGCGGGAGCTCTGCTGGAAGATCATGCACGAAAATTGCCCCTGTGCGCGCGACACGATGATCCGCTCCAATCTGCGCCTCGTGGTGAACATCGCCAAACGCTACAACAATCGCGGCCTGCCTCTGACCGACCTGATCGAGGAGGGCAACATCGGCCTGCTCCGTGCGGTCGAGGCGTTTGATCCTGAGCAGGGGGCCCGCTTCAGCACCTACGCTTCGTGGTGGATCAAGCAGGCGATCAAACGCGCATTGATCAATGCCGTCCAGCCGATCCACATCCCCGCATACATGGTCGAGTTGATCGCGCGATGGAAACGCGCCAGCTCGGAATTACAGGAAAAACTCGGTCGTCAGCCGTCCATTCAGGAACTGGCTGAAGTCATGGAACTGCCGCCCAAGAAAGTGCGCATCATCCGTAAAGCAGTCCGCGCTTTTCAGCGGCCCGCACAGACCGGAAGCGTGACGCAGGACGACGGACCCCTGCTGTCCGAAATGCTCAGCGACACGCGCACGCCCTCTCCGCAGGAACAGGCTCTCAACCGCGATGACCTCAACACCATTCAGCGGCTGCTCGATGCGATCGATTCCCGTGAGGCGATCGTGCTTCGACTCCGCTTCGGTCTAGACGGCCGTGAACCGCTGACACTCAAGCAGATCGGTCAGGAGATCGGCCTGACGCGCGAGCGCGTACGCCAGATCGAGATCGATGCGCTCCGCAAGCTCAACGAACGCCTCGCCAGCGACAAGCCTTTTGACGGCCCGGCTCGCCCGCGTCGTCGCGGCGGAAACGCCGGCGCCGTCGTCCCCGCCCGCCGCATCGCTTGATGCCTGCATTTTTTTCTTAAGCGCTACCGCTTGCTTCGTACTGGCTCACGTGAATGGTCGCTATGCCTTTCGCGTGTGTGAGTAGAAGGGCAGCTTTACGATCTGAGCGGATGCGCGTTCCGAGCCGAGATTCACGTTCAACTCCCCCTCGGTTCCCGCTGCCACAAACGCCATCGCGATCGGATAACCCAGCGTCGGCGAGATGCAGCCGCTGGTGATCGTGCCGACAGTCTGATCGCCCTTGAGCACCGCCATGCCCTGTCTTGCGGTGCGCCGACCGTCGAGTTTCAAGCCGACGAGGTTTTTCCGTGGTCCCTGGGCGGCAATTTGCTTGAGCGCATCCTGCCCGATGAACCTTTCGCCATTTTCATCCTGATCCTTGTTGAGGGTGACGGCAAAGGCCAGCCCCGCCGAGAGCGGGTCGGTCTGGTCATCAAGCTCGTGGCCGTAGAGAGGCATGCCCGCTTCCATGCGGAGGGTATCGCGTGCGCCGAGCCCCGCGGGTTTGAGCACCGCGCCGCTGGGGTCGTCGGATTTTTCCTTGACCAGCAGCTTGATTGCCATGGCCGCCATTGAGCCGGGCAGGATCACTTCGACGCCGTCTTCACCCGTGTAGCCGGTTCGGCTGATGGTCATTTTGAGGATGAGCACGTTTTTGACGCAGAAGGCGAAGCGTTTGAGCGTGGGCACCTCGCGGGAGAAGCGGCCGATGTGGTCCATGACCTTAGGTCCCTGGAGGGCGACCATTGCCGTCGAGGTTGTCTGGTCTTCGATCTTGACGACCAGATCGCCGATGTGGGCGTTGAAGTGATCGAGCACCCGCTGGCGATTGGAGGAGTTGCACACCAGCAGCCAGTGCTCGCTGAAACGGTAGAGGATCACATCGTCGATGATGCCGCCCGACTCGTTGCAGATGAGGCTGTAACGGCAGGTCTGCTCAGCCATGTCGCTGATGCGGCGGGTCAGGATGCGCTCCAGCAGGCGGCGCGCGTGTCGGCCGGAAATCTTCAACCGGCCCATGTGTGATACGTCAAAAAGCCCGCCGGCGGTACGCACCTGCTTGTGCTCCTCGTGGATCGAGGAGTAGAGCATCGGCATCTCCCAGCCGTGGAAGTCCACGAACTTCGCGCCGTGGTCAACGTGAAATTGATAAAAAGGTGTACGCAGCACGCGGTCATCCTTGAGCGAGGAAACCGACAGCGTAATTGCGCAGCGTGAAGATGCAAGATGCGTCGAATCTCCTCAGGCGCGTTGCGAGCCGATTCAATCCCACGCAGCCAGTTGCGTCGTATGCTCGACATCCTGTGCGGGGACAGGCGGGACACCCAGATAGATGAGCGACTGTTCCACGACACGCTTGGCGGCAGGAGCCGCGACCGTGCCGCCGAAGTGCCCTTTTCTGCGATCAGGATGATGAATGACGCAGAGGACGACAACGCGCGGATGATCGACCGGCGCACCGCAGACGAAGGAAGCGTTGTAAGCGTCGGGGATGTATCCGCCGCGCGGGCCGGCGATCTGGGCGGTGCCCGTCTTGCCGAAGATCGGGTACAGGTCGCTGTTGGCCTTCTTGCCGGTGCCTTCCGTCACGACGCGACGCAGCACCTCGCGGGTCCGCGCTGCGGTCGCCGGCTTGAGCACTCGTTCCATGATCGGCGGATGTGCTGAATCCGTCGGATCGATCGCGCGGATCGTCGGCGTCGGCAGCAGGCCGCCATTGGCGAACACACTGAACGCTCGCGCCATCTGCAACGCGGTCACCGACACTTCCTGACCCATCGAGACCGAAGTGATCGAGTATTTGCTCCAGCGGCTCAAGGGCCAGACGCGGCCGGAAACCTCGCCGGGCAGTCTCGCCCCGGTCGGATCACCAAACCCGAAACGCTTCATCGCCTGGCGCGTCGCTGCGTTACCCAGTTCGGTGCCGATTTTTCCCATGCCGATGTTGCTCGACATGATCAGCACCTTCTCCGCGGTCACTGTGCCCACCGGGTGCGCGTCGTGCAGGTTACGACCGCTGGCAAAGCGATACGCGCCGGAAGTCGTGCAGTCATAAATCTCGGAGGGTGAAAACACTCCCGCCTCCAGAGCGCCGGCCCAGATGAACGGCTTGAACGTCGAGCCGGGTTCGTAGGTGTCCGTCACGCAGCGGTTGCGGCGGTTTTCCGGCTTGGTCTTTCCAAACTCATTCAGATCCACCGACGGATAGTTCGCCATCGCGAGAATCTCGCCGGTGCGCGGATCCATCACCACCATCTCACCTGATGCGGCGCCGAAATCCTGGCAGGCTTTGGTCAGTTCTGTCTCCGCGTATGACTGGATCATCAGGTCGAGGCTGAGCCGAACCGATTTTCCGTCCGCCGGCTGCTTGTAGTCGCGCTGGTCGATGTAGATCGGCGTCCGCCGAGCGTCCCGCAGATAGGTGATGCTGCCGGGTTTGCCTCGGAGTTCCTTGTCGAAAAGTTTTTCGAGGCCTTCGATGCCCACGCCGTCAGCGTTGACATATCCCAGCAGCGCGCCGCCGAGCTTTCCCTGCGGATAATCACGGATAACGTGCGGCTCGACGCCCAGCCCGCGGAGTTTGAAGCCCGCCATCTTGTCGGCGCGGTCATCGCTCATGTAACGATCGAGGACGACGTAGCGACGGTCGAGCCGTTGATTGACGGTCTGCTCGATCCATGCGGGATCGTAGCCAAGCTGCGAGGCGACGCGCTCGGAAAAGGTGCCGGGGTCTTCGATTTCAAACGGGTCCACGTAGAGTCGCTGCTTGATCCGGCTGGAGGTGAGCACCCGACCGCGCCGGTCGGTGAGGCTGGCGCGCCGCGCCAGGATGGGCACGGTGCTGGTCTGCGTGTCCTTGAGTGCCGCGATGTTCGTATCCGGCTGTGTCTGGAGTTGCACGACACGTCCGAGCACGCCGAGCAGTCCCGCCGTGACGAGTCCGATGATGACGTAGCCGACGATCAGGACGCGGCGCGCGCCGTCTTCGGGACGGATCGTGGGGCTGTCGTGATTAGGCCAGCGGCGGTGGGGGAGCGTGGAATTCTGCGAATCATCCATGACGGCCTCGGCTATCGGTGCGGCCGGTTTGCCGGCCGGGTTGTCATCTGAACTCAAGCGATGTCGCCGGCTCGATGCGGACCATTCCCGCACGAATCGGCGCGTTGCAGATCACGTCAATCGTTCTGGACCTGCACGTGGCGCACATTCGCGGGTCGCGCCAGTGCCGCTGCCGCGCCAGGTGTCGCCGGCTCCAACTGGAGCTTGGCGCGTTGAACCGCCTCGGCGAGTGCTTCCGGACTGGTCTTGCCCGCCACACGCACCTGCATGTCCCACATTGCCTGACGTGAGCGGTTCATCTTCGCGTGCAGTTGCGCCATCTCGTGCATCGAGGTCAGCCGCTCCTGACGCATGCCCAGGAGCACCACCGCGATGCCGACGATGAACACGATGATCGCCAGCCCCTTGAGAAACATGGAAACCTCGCACGGGAAAAACACCGCAGTTCCGACGGGCGATGCGCGCACCGCGACGGCGGAAGCTGCCGGAACATCACGCTGCTTCCTCCGGCGGGCGTGCCGGCGGAGAGCTTCGTTTGCTTGTTATCGGCTTGACGCGCTGGAAAGGATCAAGACTTGACCGACTTTGAGCTGGTTCTTGTTGGCCAGCGTTTTCCGGTTGAGGCGGTAGATGTCGTCGGCCTTGGCGGCACTGCCGAGTTGCCGGGCGGCGATGCTCACGAGCGTGTCGCCGGACTTGACGGTGTAGGTGCGGGCGGGTGCGTTGTCGGTGGTCTTGATCGTCGTCTGCGCGGACGAGTTTTCAATCGTCGGCGTCAGCACGGTTGAAACCGGCTGGCCGTTGCTCGCTGCGCCTGTCGTCGCAGGCAGGCGGATCACCATGCCGGGGCGCAGATCGCTTTCCTTGTGCAACTGATCGGAGTTCAGCCGGAGCAGTTCACCGGCGCGGCGCGAGTCGCCGAGGCGGTCCTGCGCGATGGATCGAAGCGTCTGACCTTTTCGGACCTCCACGAGTTTCACGGGGGCGGTGCCATCGGTCCCGCTGGACGTATTGGGGTCAGCATCCACGAGCAGGCCGGTCTTTTTGAGTTCATCGGGGACCGCCGGCTTGGGGATGACGAGTTTGGTACCGTCGCGGAGTTGACCCTTGGGGCCGATGGAGCCGCGGTTAGCGTCTTCGATGAGTTTGGCACTGGCCGTCCAGGCGACGTCGTTTTTGTAGTACGTGCGGACGATTCGATAGATCGTGTCGCCGTGCTTGACGACGTGAACCGCCAGCGGGGCGGGCGGTTCATTGGCATCGGCAAGGCGCGGCGTGGTGGGCTGGTTGTTCTGATCCTGCGGCGTGGTGCGGTCGATGGCGTTGATCGTCTCGCCGGGCATCGGCACGGGAACGACACGATTGGCGGGCATCGGCTGGCCGAGGCTCGGCTGATCGCCTTGAGCGACAGGCGTCGTCGGCGTGTTCGGCTGGCCTTCCACGCTGTTCTGCGCGATGTTGCCGAAGCCTTCCATCGGCGCGGCGACCTGATGATGCACGACCGAGAGGTGGTCACTGACGATGATCCCGATCACGAGAATGATGACCATGCCGACCAGAAGACCCACCTTGGTTTCGCGTGCCATTTGCCTGTCCTGATTGAGGTGAGCGTTGCTCACCGATGTGATCTAAATATCTCCGGCCCATTCGATCCCGCGCAGCTTCGCCGAGCGGCTGCGCGGGTTGGTGTCGCGTTCAGCGTCACCGGCGGTCTGCGGCTTCCGCGTCAGCTTCCGCGCCCGACCTGTCCGGTCGAGGTCGGCAAAGGCGTGTTTGACCAGTCGATCTTCCAGTGAATGGAAGCTGATGATCGCCACCCGCCCACCCGGCCTGACCAGCTCCGGCAGAGCGCCGAGCAGTCGCTCCAGTGCCCCCAGCTCCTCGTTCACCGCGATCCGCAACGCCATGAAAGTCCGCGTCGCCGGATCAATGCGTGACCGCCCGAATCGTCCCGATTTTTTTCCGGGCAGGGGCGGATACGCGCGGCGCACGACCTGCGCCAGGGCCTGTGTAGTCAGAATCGGAGAACGATCACGTTCTTCCACAACTTTTCGTGCGATTTTTCGACTCAGCCTCTCTTCGCCGTATTGGTAGATCAAATCCGCCAGTTCGCGCTCGCTGAGGTTGTTCACCAGATCAGCCGCGGTCTGTGTCAGCTCCGGGTCGAGCCGCATGTCGAGCGGGCCGTCGAGGTTGAAGGAAAATCCCCGCGCCGGGTCCGCCATCTGGTTCGAGGCAAAGCCCAAGTCCGCCAGCACCAGGTCCACGCGCCCGATCTCCAGCGCGTCGAGTGCTTCACGGGCGTGGGCGAAATTGGACTTGACCAGATCGACCCGCACCGGCGACGACTTCAACACCTGCCTTGCATATTCCAGATTGACCGGATCGACATCCAGCCCGATGTACCGTCCGCCCGGCTCCAGACGAGGCGCGATCAGCGACGCATGGCCGGCCCGCCCCAGCGTGCAGTCGAGCATCACCTGACCGGGGCGCGGTTGCAGCAGGTCGAGCACCTCCGCCGGCAGCACCGCCACGTGGCCGGCAGTTGCGTCCGTCGGTGAATCAAAGGTGGGAACATCATCGCTCGTGTCTGTCATGTCGGGTGCATGGTAGTGATGGACGGAAGATCCGCTCGCGCGTCGGCACCGGCGGCGGCGCTCCGAGAAATTCGTCCGCCAGTTGCCGCGACGGCGCAAGGTATCTACACTTGTCGGCTCGACACGGCAGGCGGTCGTGGCGGAATTGGCAGACGCGCTAGGTTCAGGTCCTAGTGGGGCTCAACACCCCGTGAAGGTTCGACTCCTTTCGACCGCATTTGGCGGAATCCCCGCGCTCCCTCTCACCATGTGTATTTGACGGTGTATTCCACGACCTTTTTGCCGTCGGCGGGCACATCGACATCGAAGTGAATCGTCCGCGCGTCGATCTTCGCAAACTCGTCGGTCGTCTTGACGATCTCCCAGTTGGTCCAGCGGTATAGATTTTCCTTGATTACCACATGCACAGGTAATTCCTTCTTGGCGTTACGCAGCTCGATGCGGAAGCTCTCGGTCATCACGCGGCCGTTGGCGTCCACGGTGAAATTGGTCTGTGTGCGCTCGCCGACGATGTCAAACGCCTGACCGAGCCTGATGAGCACCTTCTCATTTCGCGGCGTGTGGTCGATCAGATCCTCACCGATAAACTCCAGCGACTTATCCGCGTCGTCCTGCTTGTAAACCCGAATCTTCCCGCGAGGCAAGGGCATGCCCATCTTGTTCGCCTCAGTGTTGGCGAAGCGGAAATAGATATCCACCTTTTTATTCGAGTCGTTACCCAGATTGCGCTCCAGGTACGGCTGGGCAAAGACCCAGTACGCGCCCTGCGGCTGGCCGTAGTAAACCAGGACTTTTTCCACGCCCACATCCCGTGCCGTCGGAAACAACGCCAACTGCTGCGTCGCGTTCTGCGTGATGTCGGTTCGACGGGGAAGGCTGTAGAGGTGGTACTCGAAAAAGGCTTTTTCCTCGAAGCCCGGCGCGACATCAGCCATCGCCGCACCGCCACGGGCCATCATCCTCACCGGTTGAGGCTGGCGGTTCTGCGCCCGCTGCACGTCACCGGCGATGAGTTTGAGCTTGGCGTTCTGGTATGTCGTGCCGGAAAGATTCAGCAGCGTCACCCATGCGCTGAGGTCCGCCTTGCGCTCGTCATCGCTGAGCACCAGGTTGTAATCCGCTTTCCACGTCAGGCCTGCTGTCTGATACGTTGTGCGGATGTCGTGCGGGCCGCCCGTCCTGGAACTGATGAGCCACTGAAGCGTCGGGCGGGTAATCAGACCAACCTCGTTGCCCGTCCGCGTGATGTTCGCTCCCTGGCGCGACAGGATACGAACCGTCCCGCTTTTCTCCCGCAGCACGAGCTGGCCCTGATTGATCGACATGAGCTTGCCGGTATAAGTCTCCGCCTTCCCCTCGCCCGCCGGGACAGTGACGGCGACTTCACTGTCGATGGATTTTTCCAGCAGCTTGTCGGGATTCACCAGATCAAACTGAAACCGCTGTTCAAGGACCGCTGTGCCCGCCTTGGCGGTCAGGTCGGCAAAGCTCACCGTCGTCGGGTCGATGAACTGCGCCACATCGGTGAACGAAAGCGTGTTGACGCCTTCCTTGAGATTGAGCGATCGGATTTCCTTGACGACACCGAAGCCGGGGACATTGGATGCCGGCACACCCTGTCGCGCCTGCTCGATGTATTGCTGCGGGTCGAAGCCATAAGGATCGGCTGAGGAGTAGATGGTCAGACTGGGGCCTGCCTTTTCGTCGATCTTGTTGGCGTCCTGTGCGAAAGCTCCAGCGGCGATAAGCAGGGGAGCAAGAAAAAGTGCTTTCATGGTTAGTCTCCGATGATGATGACCAATCGTAACCTGTGATGTCATTCGTGCGCAGCGGAGATCAGCGAGCAGCCTTTGTTTCACGCATCAACCGATCCCAGTCAAACGCCGGCCCCGGATCCACCTTGTTGGTTTGAATGTGATAGTGGCCGAGCAGTCCGTGGTAATTCCGCAGCGTTTCGTCATCGAGCTTGTGCCGCACGAGTTGACCGTTCGCATCGCGCGGATAGTCGCACTTGATCCGAGGCAGTACGACACAAAGCGCAGCCGTGAGCTTTGCCAGCGCACGGTACTGCGCATCCGTGAACGGCGACTGCGCCAGCTCCTGCCCCTGAATCATCCCCCGCATCATGTCACTGGTGACGGAAGGATCCCCTGCGGGAACGGCTCCGACGTGGGCGATCTCGATGCCGACGGAGCGGTCGTTGGCGATCGTCGCGTGCCAGGCGCGTTCCTTGACATCGAGTGTCTGGTAGATCGTGCCGTCCGTGTCGAGCATGAAGTGGATGCTCAAGCCGCGCTTGTCCTGAAGGATCTCGAAACAGTCGCGGCTGTTGCCGACCGCGTCGTAGTGAATGACGAACTGATCCACCACGCGCTGGAGCAGGGGCAGGTCCCAGCCGCCGCCGCGTACGCGCTGGAGTTCATCGGGTGTGAGCGAGTCATGGCGCAGACCGTAACGGGCACCGGAAATATCGACAGGCGAAGTGGTCGGAGCGTCAAGCGGGGCGAAGCGTTTTTCAACACGGTAAGCGTCATAGCCTCCCTGATCGGTCCAGAGAACGACACGAGTACCGGTGTGAAAGAGTCGGCCGCAGACCATGATCTCATCGCCGCAGCGGGTCAGCGGTGTGCCCGGTTCGGCGGCGCAGGCTCCGAGTGACACAACCAAGGCGAGTAATACGGTGACGTGGAAAGTCATCATCGTCATCAACACCTTCAGTGCCGTGAGCTGTCGCGGCTTTCCTCCGGTGTCTGCTCGATCATGCGTTGAAAATAGCGCAGCGCGTTCAACTCCAAGCGGATTTTTTGCAAAATCACCGTCCGGCTTTCACGGGACTCCGTACCTGCCTGGACGAACATTTCCGCGATCCGCGTCAGATGCTCCGCCCGCTGCGTCTGCGCCCAGCCGGCCAGCTCGCGCAGCTCCGTTTCATCCTGGGATGCGATGGCCTCCTCCATCCGTTCGCGGATTTCCAGCATCTCGGCAAGCAGGGCGGGCGGTAGTGATTTGTCCGCGCTTTTGTCCGGCCCGCCGAGAAGATCGAGCAGAGCGTTGGCGCGCAGCTCCGGATCATGGAGCGTGCGGTAGGCATCGTTGATCGTCGCAGAGCGGGCGGCGGCGTCGGCCTGTTCGAGCGGATCGGTGAATCGGTCGGGATGATTCGCAGCCGACGCCTGAATAAAGTGGCGATGCAGTTCTGCTTCATCAAGGTCGAAACGCGGTTGGATTCCCAGTGTCGAAAAAGGATCAGACATTTCCATAGCATAGCCGCCGTGGTCAGGTGCAGCGTCAGGCGGAGTCGGGTGTTGACCGATTAGTTGAGCCAGATGTCGGTCGGTGTGCAGGATTGCCAGGCCCAGTTCGGGCATCGTTTCCAGAGGAACTTCCAGAGAGGCTTGCCGGTCTTGACGATGTGCTGAATACCGGTGACGTGGCCGTCGCGGTACATGGCGTTGGATGTCTCCGCGGGGTGTCGGAAGGCGTAGTCGAAATATCCCGTGTATGAACCCGGCGCGTCGAGGTTCCACGCCACGTAGGGGAGCAGCCAGGTCAGCCCCCAATCAGGGCCGTCCATCACCATCAGAGCGTCGGCGGCCCGGATATTTTCGTAGGGATTTCCT
The DNA here is from genome assembly GCA_020851465.1 of Phycisphaeraceae bacterium. Lineage (NCBI taxonomy): Bacteria > Pseudomonadati > Planctomycetota > Phycisphaerae > Phycisphaerales > Phycisphaeraceae > Phycisphaeraceae bacterium. Next base: position 61,212 of record JADZCR010000014.1, read on the forward strand.
TCGTTCATGCCGCGTCGGAAGTATTGCCACATCGGGTACAGGTGATCCATGTATCCGAAGTAGTAGTGGTAGCCGCTGACGCTCCAGTGCATCACGTAGCTGCTCATCGCGTGTTCGTTGTTGTAGTAGGTGAAGCCCTTAAGCTCCGGCTTTGGGCTTCCCTTTTCACCGGGACATTCCTCGACGCGGAAGCGAGTGTTCCCAAGCGCGAATCCCTGGATGTAGCCGACGTACTGCTCCATTCCGCCGAGGTAGCCCGCCTTGCCCAGGATCTGGTGCCAGGTCGCGCCGCGCGTACCTTGCCAGTAGTTGTAGGTGGTACCCACCGGCGGGATGCAGTCGCGGAAGTCGTACGCATAGCTGGTGAACGCGAGATGATTCTGATGCAGATTGCTTCGACACTTGGCGGAAAAGGCCACAGCCTTGGCGGCAGCCAGCGACGGCAGGAGCAGAGCCATCAGCAGCGCGATGATGCTCAGCACCACCAGCAGTTCGACGAGCGTAAACCCGCACGTCAATCCGGTTGTTCGACGCATCGCTGCCATGAGAGGCCTTTCGCGTTGCTTCGAGACTGATGAATAGCCCTTTGGAAATGTCTGAATAAGTATATCGGCAAACGGTTCCGGGTGAATCGTCGGGAGCGAAATTCATGCGCGCAAACGGTTATGATGCACGCACGCGGGCGTGGCGGAACTGGCAGACGCGCGGGATTTAGGTTCCCGTGGGGCAACCCGTGCAGGTTCGATTCCTGTCGCCCGCATTCAAATGCACTTTCCGCCGCGACGCGACAGCAGACGCCACCAAGCGCAAAAATCCCTTGTTTTCTCGGCTGTTTTGTTCACTGGCTGTATCTCCGCACGCGACAGCTTCCGACACAAGACGACTCGACGCGACCCCTGCGGGTGTCCCTCCGGGTGTCCCTAGGAGGGTCCACTCGTCATCGTCGCCGACACGAGGCATCTCCTCGACAAGCCCACGCGTACGCAGCTTTTCCCGATGCGTGTATCTTGCCGCCATGCTTGCCGTGGCGTGGCCGGTAAACTCTTGGAACGTCGGACCTTCAATCCCCGTTGCAGCACCCCACGTGCAGGCAGTGTGCCGCAAGGCGTGAAAATCCAACCGCTGCCCCAATCCGTTTACATGCGGTATGCCCGCAGCGTCCAGATCGGACCAGAACCAATGCAACCCGTCCTTCGGCAGAATGCCTTTGAAGATGCGATCCGTTGGCTTTGCATCAGCTGGCTTCATCTTCTGCAATGCTGCGGCCACATGGAGAGGCAGAGGCTTCCACCGCTCTTGCTTGTCCTTTTGCGTACTCGCCCGCACTCGCAGACCCGGATCATCCCCTTCGAGTGTCGCATCGCACCAGCGAAGCTCATACACCGCGTTGCGACGTAGCGTGGTGTAGATGACCACGAGATACAACGACCGCCGCGGCCCGGCGACATACCACAACCGCCATACTTCTTCCACACTCAAAGCCGCACGTTCAAACGTCTGTTTACCGCGTCCATCCACACGGCCGACATGTGCGAGAGGGTTTTCATTCGAACGGCCATGTACTTTCATCCATTCAAGCAGCCCGGAGATTGCCGCGAGATAGTCATTGAGTGTCTTAGCCGACTTAGGATGAGACTTCCGCCAGGCGAGGAACGATTCAGCCGTAACGTCCTTGAGTAGTTTCCACCCGCAGGCCGCAATCATCCCACGCACACGATACGCAAGCTCGCGGACATAGCGGCGATTACGACCGCGTGCCCGCAGGTCAGCGGTGAAGTCGGCCAGGTGGTCGAGCATTGGCTTGGCAGCCCCGGCGATCAATTTCTTTGGAGGCGTAATGCCGTATCGCTCGCGTTCCATCTCAACAATCAACTTCCGCATAAACTGATCGGCCACGCGTTTATCGGTTATGTTCGTTGGGTAGTCCTTCGCGACGGCATCGCCATCCAACTGGATGCGGGCCGTGTAGGTCTTAGCCAGGACGAGCCGCCCCTTGATCTTCCGCCTCCGCCTGAACGTGTACGCTTTCACGTAGCTATCCCTCCACGCTCCTTTAACAACCGATCCACCGACGCCGCGACAATCGCGACGCGGCCCTTTACGCCTACCGCGTGAACGTGAATCTTTTCCAGCTTGCCAGCCGCTATCAACCGCTCTACCCCTCTGATGCAGATCGTCAGCATCTCCGCTACCTGAAGCTTGCTGTAATACTTTGGCTTTTCACCCGAAATCACTTCTCATGCTCCTTTTATTTGAGGCACTTTCTTTTCACGCTTCACCTGCTGACGCTCACGCCCCAGCTTTGCCAACTCTGGCACGTTCTCCCGAATCTGTCGCAACTCCTCCTCTGGTATCTCCTCTCCCGCCACGGCCGCCAGGACCTCCAGAACCTTGGGTGAAGCCGCAAGCGTACTAATCAGCCCACGCCAAATCGGATTCTCCATGCTCGCAACAAACGCTTCCTCTGCCCCTATTTCGTTGGCT
>JADZCR010000015.1 GCA_020851465.1 Phycisphaeraceae bacterium
CTCCGTGACTGCGGAAATCTGATCTGCCGTTACGCCCATATTGAGCGCCAATGTCATTGCCTGCCGGATAACGTCGTCGTCAATGACATATTTACGCTTCATCACGTCAACGCTTGCGGAAATCTCTTAGCGCATTTTTGCCGATGCCACACCAGCACCGCGCAAGGCAGAGTTGAACCGCATGGTTTGCTGTTCAGCCTCTGCCGCCATTCTCACGAGCCTCTGGATAAAATAGACCGCCACCGCGGCGCTCCCAGCAGCGCCCAGCATGCCCAGCGCCCCCATCGCTGCGCCCTTCATCCGGCTGAAAATGGTTACAGTCTTCTCCGTCTCTTTCCGTGCCGCCTGCAGTCCGGCGTTCAGCTTCGTGTTGTCGGTTCTCAGTTCAACAAATGCTTCTGCTAAGTAGAACCGCACAAAGATTCACGCGGCTTGTTTCAACTCCTGATCGTCATGATCGAACATGAATCCCATCTTCCCACGCTGGCCGTTGATGTCGCGGATGCTTTTCCGGAACGACGACACCAGGTCCGCCATCGTCTCGAACAGCACGTTGGCGATCGCCGTGCGTTTCAGATGGCCCCACAGTCGCTCGATCAGGTTCAGGCTCGGACAATACGGCGGCAGCCAGTAAATCTCCAGCTCATCGCGATGCGCCGCCAGCCATTGGTTTACCGCCTTGGTGCAGTGGAATCGGCCGTTGTCGCAGACCAGGCGCACCTTCCGGCCGGCGTATGCGGTGATCAACGCGATCAGGAACGTGATGAAGTGCGTGCCGCTTTTGCTGTCGGCGAGGGTGTAGGTGATCCGTCCGGTCTTGTAGTCCACGCCGCCGTAGACGACCTGCTTTTCGTTTTGTCCCGGCGCGGGAATCTCCGGCTGCGATCCGATCGGTGCCCACATTCGCGTCAGCGTCGGATGACGATGAATCTCAACCTCGTCCTGAAACACCAGTGCCTCGGCGGCGTTCTTCCTCAACGCTTTTTTTTCATGATCTTCAGTTCGGCTTTCGCCTGGTCGTGCGCGGCTTCGTCGCGCTTGCCCTTCATCGTGTGCTTGGGGCGCTGGAACGAGATTCGATTGCGATGCAGCAGCCGGCTGAGCTGGTCGTCGCTGAAGCTGATGCCGGTGATTTTCTTCAAGTGCGCGGCGAGCCGAAGCACCGACCAATTCGAGAATCCATATCCAAGCGTGAGCGGATTGACATTCACCGCATCGCGCATGGCCCGGAGATACTCCGGTGTGGCCCGCGAAGGCCGGCCGGTCGGCTTGACCGGATGCAGCGCCGAGGCGCCGCCCTTGCGGTACAAACGTCGGACGCGGATGACGGTGTCGGGCGTGACGCCAAGTTCCTCGGCGATGGACGCGATCGTCTCGCGGGAGTCGGATTTGAGGATAATCAGGCAGTTTCGGAAGACCACTTTCGACTTGCTGGAGAAGCGAAGGCGATCCAGTTCGTCCCATTGCTCGTCGGCGAGCGTGATTCCACGACCCATGCGAACCTCCCGGCAGCTCCGCTGCCAGGAAATTCATCGACCAATTGTGACTGGTTAGAAGAAACATTTTGCGGTTCTACTTAGCCCCCCACCAATTATTTGGAGCATCGTAATCAAGAATTAAGTCAGGTAAGTGACTTCCTTGAGCTAACGCAAGTGCGTCTTGATAGCTCCACTTCCCAGTAGCCATGGCTACCATGTAGGTCGTGTAGAAATGACCTGCGGGAAATGAAACGGGGACGCAGCTAGTTTTTCCACCAGGATCGTTTATTTCCCCTTGCCATGCCGGCAAAGCTAACAGAAACCAAGCTGACAAACTAGCTGCGTCGTGCGCCGTGATCAAGGGTGTTGGAATCCAGCGGGTGAAAGTCCCGTCCGGGAAATAGTCATTGCACCCGGTAGTAATCGAGACGGCTGTGTAGGCAACCAAACAGCTGAAGCTCTCGATGCAAGGGGCTGTTTCAGCAGTTCAGCGAGCATGCAGGCCGGAACGGAAGTGAATCGCCGATGAGGCCCCGAAACAGTTGATGTGGAAGCCGACCCAGCGACGTAATGGGGAAGGCCGCCGCTGTCTGGTTTCAAAGCCGGCGTCATGGCTGGCAAATGACAATGGATCAGACGGCTCCACCGGGGTAGAGGCGACGGCATGCATGCAAGGATTCCGACATCAACACGGGAAGTCCCGGCGATGAACGTCATCCCTGACGTTCAACTGGCGGCCCGCGAGGGCATGAGCCGGGTCGTCTGGGATGGCGGAAAGGTCCGTAGTACCGCTGAAGCGGGTAATGACCGCTGAGAGAAGGGACCTTGGTTGAAGAAGTAGCGAAGGAACCGGCAAAGGACAGCAGGAGATTGGCGATGAGCCTAACCCCTCCGGAAACAGTTCAGAAGCTGCGGAACTCGCTGCATGCCAAAGCGAAGGGATCACCGGGCTACCGGTTTTATGCCCTGTACGACAAGGTGTACCGCGCGGATGTGCTGGCCCACGCCTACGACTGCTGTAAATCCAATAAGGGAGCGGCGGGAGTGGACGGCCAGACGTTCGAGGACATCGAGAAGTACGGGCTGGATCGATGGCTGGGTGAACTCCAGAAAGAGCTGAAGGACAAGTCGTATCGTCCCTCGGCGGTGCGTCGGGTGTTTATTCCCAAGCCCGACGGCAAGCAAAGACCCCTGGGAATCCCAACGATCAAGGATCGCGTGGCGCAAATGGCGGCGGTGCTGGTGCTCGAACCGATCTTCGAGACGGACCTGCCGCCCGAGCAATACGCGTATCGACCCCGGCGCAGCGCCCTGGACGCGGTCAGCCACGTCCAGACGCTGCTGCAATCGGGGCACTGTCAGGTGGTGGATGCAGACCTGAGCGGATACTTCGACAGCATTCCGCACGCCGAGCTTCTGAAATCACTGGCCCGCCGCATCAGCGACGGGGCGATGATGCACATCCTGAAGTTGTGGTTGTGCATGGCGGTGGAAGAGGAAGACGAGCGTGGCCGGAAGCATCGGACCACCCGCAATCGGGACGAAGGGAAAGGCACGCCGCAGGGTGCTCCGATCTCTCCGCTGCTGAGCAACCTGTACATGCGTCGATTCGTGCTGGGCTGGCAGTCGCTGGGCCACCAGAAGCGTCTCAAGGCGTTTGTCGTCAACTACGCCGATGATCTGGTCATCTGCTGTCGCGGCAGTGCCGACAAGGCGCTGGTCGCGATGCGTGAGATGATGTCACGGCTGAAACTGACGGTGAATGAGACCAAGACGCGGGTCTGCGCCGTGCCGCAGGAGACGTTCGACTTTCTGGGGTACACGTTTGGCCGGTTGTGGTCGCGCAGGACAGGCGGCGCCTATCTGGGCGTCTGTCCATCGAAGAAGCGAATCGCTCGCCTCTGCGAAAAGGTGACCGAAACAACCGACCGGCGCAGTACGTCCCGGCCCGTGGCGGAGGTGGTGATCGACCTGAACCGGATGTTGTCGGGCTGGTCGAACTACTTCAGCCTCGGGAGTGTCAGCCGAGCCTACCGAACCGTGGACAACCACGTCGGACACAGGCTGAGGATGTGGCTCAACGCCAAGCACAAGGTTCACTGTGTCGGCAGGAAGCGATTCGCCGACGCAGCGACACTCGACCGGCTGGGCGTGTTCTGCCTGCAAAAGCGGAAAGGGAGTCTCCCGTGGGCGAAAGCATGAAGTTCTTCTCCGAGAGCCGGATGCGGGAAATCCGCACGTCCGGTTCGATGAGCGGGACGTGGAAACGGAGCATGGTTGAGCTATTGAGGCACCGGTCGACGAAAGGCCGGAAACGGATAGGCTCAGTCCAAACCACCGCGCCACGTCTCGACTCTACCCCGTTCATTTCCAGCTGCGTCCCCGTTCATTTCCCCTGCCGCGAGACGTCCGCCCGCACAGCCGTGGCGTAGTCCAGATGGCGAGTGCCCCAAAACAGGTGGCTCGGCATCTTGCGAGGATCGGTATCGCCGAAACTGTCGAACACGTTCGCCTCTTGCTGCATAACGGACCATCGTTCACTGGCCGGGGCCGACGACCAGCGATGGAAATCGCAGAACCGTTCCGGCCCCGGTCCAGTGCAGCGAATGGTTAGCCCGCACGGTGCCGCCATCGAAACACGGCATTCACCAGCAACGTGCCGTGAGCATGGTGATCGACGAACCAGCCGAGCGGGAAGAACAGTACCACAACTGCGATGAGATTCTGCCACCATGCCAGCGGCCAGAGCACGTTGATCGCGACGCACGCCGCCGCAATGAGAGCGGCCAGATAGCACGTGTTCACGATCGCGCACCAGTTGCCGTAATCGATGCCGGCGATCTTGGACGTTCGAGGGTCCATGTGCGGGCTAACGGACCAGCATTGAACGGCCGGCCGGGCGCTCGACCGTCTTTCGA
>JADZCR010000016.1 GCA_020851465.1 Phycisphaeraceae bacterium
CAGTGGCGGGTTGGCCACGGGCTGAGGTTGAATGGATGACAGCTACGTCGTCATGAGAGTGAATGACAGTTGCGGGTTGGCCACGGGCTGAGGTTGAATGGATGCGAAACCGGTGCATTGCCCTATGCAACCAGGTTGCGGGTTGGCCACGGGCTGAGGTTGAATGGATGGCCCCAAGCTACGGCTATGTCGACGAAGTAGTTGCGGGTTGGCCACGGGCTGAGGTTGAATGGATGGCCCAACCTTCGGGCGGCCTCAGATACGGAGTTGCGGGTTGGCCACGGGCTGAGGTTGAATGGATGTTTCCTCGGCGGGGCGATTGTCGGCGATAAGTTGCGGGTTGGCCACGGGCTGAGGTTGAATGGATGGCAGTCGATTATTGGCGTAGACGCAAGCCGGTTGCGGGTTGGCCACGGGCTGAGGTTGAATGGATGAATCAACGCCGAGCAGAGGCACCAGACGATGTTGCGGGTTGGCCACGGGCTGAGGTTGAATGGATGACTATCAAGAAAGGGTACCAAGGGAGCATAGTTGCGGGTTGGCCACGGGCTGAGGTTGAATGGATGCATTCAGCAAATACACTACCCGTCAATCCGGTTGCGGGTTGGCCACGGGCTGAGGTTGAATGGATGGCAGGACAGTTTTACCCATACCGTTCGGTGTTGCGGGTTGGCCACGGGCTGAGGTTGAATGGATGCGAATTATACCACCATGAATCCTCCGCCCTGTTGCGGGTTGGCCACGGGCTGAGGTTGAATGGATGGACGACGCTATCCGCGCCGAACGCAAAATCGTTGCGGGTTGGCCACGGGCTGAGGTTGAATGGATGTCACCTCACCTACCCTGATGTACTGAAAGGTTTTGCGGCCTTTCAGTACATCAAAAAAGCTCCATCTGAAGCGGCGGAGGCTCCGGCTTCCGCCGCTTTTTTCCCCAATACACCCGCATTCGCTCGAACTGCTTGTCCGTAATGGAGATCACCCTCACTTCGCCGTCGGCTGGCACCATCCGCTCGACGCGTTGCAGGTGTACGTCGGCGTTCTCTTCGCTGGCACAGTGCCTCACATAGACGCTGAACTGCATTTTCGTGAATCCATCTTTGAGCAAACTCTTACGAAAAAGTGCGTATGCTCGCCGTGCATCTTTCGTATCTACCGGAAGATCGAACATTGCCAGCACCCACATACATCGATATCCACTTAGGTCCATAACTTTGACTGATCCCAAGCCGGCAGTGCCAGCCGGTTCTCCTCACCGCGCAGACACCGCACCAGCGACGCCGTGACTCGATGCAACGCAACCATTAGCGGACTAGCGCTGCCATCACCTGGGGCCAGGATGACCGTATGCGTCAAGAGCGACAGCAATGCTGCTTTGGTGGACTGATCTAAACCGTCTTGAATCCCCCGCCCAGCCAGAAACAAATCGCGCACACGTGCATCGACCAGCGGCCGCAAAGGTTCAACCAGGTCATCCGCTAGTACAAAGGCATTCGCACGGTTGCAATGGTGCAGTCCTAGTGCTGGAAACAGACCGGCTGCGACCAGTGCTCGGGCTACCGCGGCACGCAATACTGCGTAGCCGTAGTTAAGCATGACGTTTACGGGATCGAGTCCATCAGGATCACGGCGAAATGCGTCAGGATCCAAGGCAATCGGTCCGCTTTGCGCCGTCACGCTCGAGACCAAGTTACTTATGCCCTCTGGATCTAACCAAGCCGACCAGTAGATACGCGCGGCATGGGCCTCTGCATTTGTCGTGTCACCCGATTTGACATCACGTGCAAGATTTTCAAGAAACCCTCTCGCCGGCGATCCTTGCGGAAGATTACCCGCTTGACGGAGGATCTTGGCTGTAATGATCTGCTGCCATAGCCTCTTCTTGGTAGGTTCGCTCGCGTTAATCTGGTCATGTACCCGCCAGACGACTTCCGTGTGATCGGAAAGCGGCAGCAACAAACCAGCAGGGAGATGATCGTGGCCGCAGATCACTACTGCAGCGCCGTAGCGCATGAGTGTTGCCAGTGCTGGATGCGAATAGTTCACTTGGGGTTGATCAACGAGGACAACCCCGATGTCTTCGCATGGAATGGTTGTGGCCACACTCTTGGGCTGGTCGAGCGGCTGGATAACCAATTGATCGTTGCGAACCGATAAATGTGCTGGTTGGCGGGATATTTCGATGGTGCGCTTAATCATCCTCGAAACCCCTCGGCAGAGTGATAGCCAATTAGGGGTATCGGCTTGATCGCGAACTCACTGAATCAGGTCTTGGTCAGTCGTTAGCCCAGCGGATGCGCCCGAGGTAGTCCACGGTCACCTTACGAGCATTAAGCGTGTTGGCGGTGAAGGAGACTATCTTCCGTTTATGGCCCTCTCTATTCGATGATTTCGGACGGGCGTCGGCGTGGTGATATAAATAGATCTGCCCCTGTGTAGATGCCGAAGTGTTGTAAATCAGCAATTTTTCCTCGCCGTCAACCTTGGCTAGCACCGCTTCACCGCGGCGCAATGAAAAACAAAACTTCGCTTCGGGTCGATACGGATGCTTGCGTGTGATGATCGGTACTTCTAGTGCAATCTTTTGCATCTCTTTTCCCAGCCTTGGATCCACCGGTTTGAGCCGATATCCCAACTCCTTTTCCATCCGCTGTCGCGCATTCTGCAACAGTTGATTCTGCTTTTTCAGTCGTTCCGCAGCTTCAAGCATTGTGGTCCAGACACCCTCACGCTTGGTCTTGCCCTTTTCCTTGAACTCGAAGATGGAAAGATGATGTGTAGATCCGGGTTTTACGTAGGCTGTGCCAGCATGGTTCCGCACCTTTTGAATCGTCTGCTCTTTTCGGATCACACGAACTTTGAGGATCGGTGGGCCCAGGCCGCGGGACTTCTTGCCTACCAACCGCACCGGGTTGTCCGGAGAACAGAGGGCCCGTTTCCAAACGTCAGGCGAGACATTCTTGTCTCTGCCAACATCAACTCCATGCTCTGCCAGCCGCTTCTTGATCGCCTCCTTCACCATTGGATCGCGGATCATTTCCACCTCGTTCGGGGAGAGTGATTCCAATGGCTTGCGCACCACGAACTCACCAGCAACGACTTTACCCGCGTCGTTCTTGTGTACCCCGTAGAGCGTGTCCTCGTGAAGCGCACCGGCAACCTTTCGTTCCGCGCGGTGGGACACATGAACCGCCTTGATCCGTGCAACCGCTTCATCGCGAAACCCATTCCAAGGCGGGTCGAGCGTCTCGCCGGTCTGCAGCACGCCGCCAGACTTACGGATCCGTGTGAGAGATTGCAGCCTCGATCGATCGGTCAGGGCCACAACCAAGGCGTCGATCGCGTGGTGACGGTGGTCGTCGCGGCTCTTTGTCATGCCACCGCCAGCGTCGAGAAGATCATTAAGGCCCCAATGGATTCGCATATCGGCCGTAAGCTGGCCTTTGATCCCCAGCACGTCTTGAGGCCGAGCCACGATGCATTGCAAATACTCAGCCGTCGCTCGGGCAATATACGACGTATCAACGAGCTGCCGCGCAATGAAATCATCGAGCTTCAATTCTTTAAGCAGGAACCTGCGGTACTTGGGGTAGGGCAGCTTCCTCGCGCGCTGGCATATCCCGTCGTAAGACTTTTCTCCCGTCGCTCCGACCCATTCATAGGGAGAGCGCTGTCCTTTTTGATCGTTGGACCGTCTAAAGCACACGACCTTGTTCATCAGAGAGTCATCGAGGCAGCGCGAATAAGGCAGGATGTGGTCGGTATCGATCTCGCCACTATAGAGCTGTTTAAAACTGATCGGGTCACCGCTGTAGATACAGATGTGACCCTGCTCCTCCCAGAGCAGGTAACGGTTAATCGCTTCACGTGTAACTTTCACACCGTTCTCGCGCAGCTTCTCCGCGGCAGCATCGCGGTTCTTTTCGCGATCGCGCATTGAAAGGTTGTAGGCCCGTCTGGCTTTCTCTCCTTGCTTCACGTCGCGGATCATCTCGATATGAATCGAATCGGGTTTGCCATGTTCACGAATGATGGCATTAACCAGCTTGCGCAGCTCGACTAGCGCACGGCGGACGACGGGGTTGGGGATATCACCGATCGGAGCATCGGGCGTTCGCTCAGGGTCGGGCAGTTTGTCAAAGATGCGCCGCCGAAGCTGATCTGCGCGCAAATAACCTGCGGCATGGATCGCCGAGTTCTCGGGGTTGGTCATCTGGTAAACCAGTCCGCGCTCCATGTGAGGCAAAAGCCGTTCGATCGCCTTAAGACTCACATGCACGTAACCCGCAGGCAGATCGGCCGACAGCGCCGCCTCGGCGTCTTCCGCAGTCAGACCAAACTGAGATTGCAGTTGCTCCTTAGCTGCGTCCTCGCTTCGATCAGGATCTACAAGCAACCGAACGATGGCGTCTTTCTCTGGATCAGGGCGTTCATGCCAACTTTTGCCCAGTGTCTTAGCCATCAACACGTCCGTAACATGGCCTTTGATGCTCGGACGCTCGCCGCGCTCCAGATTGAACTTCACGGTGTCCATGAAGCCCAAAACGCCTTTGATTCCTGATTTCCCGTTAAACTCGAGTTTTTCTTTTCTGCCGAGTTTTTCGAGGAGTAATGCACGCTGCTCCGAGGTCAGTGGCGATTCCACATGCGTGTCGGGGTCCACGTAGCGGAGGTTGTTGACCTCTTGAAGTAGCCGAAACCGCTGTGCTGCGCGATCAGCCCGTGGACAGCGCGGCTGCTTGGGTTCGAGCTCGCACAATCCAATCATCGATTTGGGCCAGTATATGTTTCGCTGGAAAAAAATAATCCCATGGATGCCAAATGCTTGCAGTTGCGACATCTCCTTGGCGATGAGACGCGGCTTCATCCCCGCCAGCGGTTGCCGACCCGCATGGCCAAACATCAGATCATCAGTCAAAATATGTTGATGCCACGCAGCGATCCGCAGCAACTCGGTCTCCAGCATCTCGCGCTTCGTATGCCATCGGCGAACCCGGTCGTCGCTCATCCGCGTCCGTTCCGTAGCGTCGATCTTTGATTTCTCATAAAGATATTGGCCGAGCGTGTCCTTGCCTAATCGCTTCTCAAGCTCGCCCATCTCAGCTTTCATGTCTGAGATTTCTTTTGCCTTGGCTTTGTCTGCCCGCCGATTCGAGAGGAAACCGCGGCGCTGGTTGAGATGGAGGATAACGCGGCCTAACTCGTGTGGCGTAAGCTTTGGTGACTTCTCATCAATCGCTCGTGCTCGCAGCTCGTATGGATCGTAAGCCTCCAGTACAGCTTGCTCGGTCGGATCATCAGGCCAGAGGCCAGCTTCGATCAGTGCCGATCGCAATCGCTTCTTCCGCCGCGCCCGTCGTGCAATTTGACGCCTCATGCCGCGAGCTGTGCGGCGATCTTCGTTGCGCGACTTTTCTTTGGACGTATCAAAGTTGTCCACTCCCTCCGGGAAGACGCGCACGCCGAGATTGACGATGCGATGCTGTGTGTTATCGATAAGAGCCCAGCCAATTGAGTTAGGACCTAGGTCCAGACCAAGCGTAGTACTCATAAGACAAAACCTCACAGAAACGACTTGACAAAGCCTGAGTATATTAAGAAGATAACGACGATCCATTCAACCTCGGCCCGCGGACTTCTCGTAACAAGAAGAAACATTCGCAGGCCACGGACCACGGTCCGACCGGCCGCCTCGCAAAGGGCGGCCACTTTTTTTTGGCGTGAGTGACCGAACGCTGTGGACGTGGACCCGGCAAGGGACCATCCCCCACGTGCGACGCGGTAAGACGATCCTGTATCCGACGGCGGCGCTGGCCCGCTGGCTGGACGGAGAATTACACCACTGCGGCGCGTATGCCGGGCTGCCTAAGGCACAAAACCAAGCGTGGCTGCTGCATGTGATGGATCGGGATCGGTCGCCCCATCGCCCGGCAGTGGAGCCATCGCCCGGCAGGCTGGCTCGACGGCCTCGGATACAATCACTTGTGAAGAACCGCGAGAAAAAATAAGCCGCACCAAAGGAGTTTAGTCGTGGGGCGCAAATTCGGATTCTCATGGAGCGCCCGGCGAGCCTTTGGAATATCGGGGTACAAAGGTCGAATCTCGCGGCGGCTGGGAGTGCCCTTGACGCGATCCGGGCGACAACGAGCGGTGGGCCGAGGTATGGGCTGCTGCATCGTGGCGGCGGCACTGCTGTCCGGCGGCGTATTCGAGGTGCTGCGACAGATGCTGGGATGATATTCTCGAACTGGGCATCGGGAGTTGCTACCCGATGAACGATCCCGCGAACCGGGCCGGCATCCTTCACCGTCCGCTTGCCCGGTTCGCGGATCGGCCCCGGTAAGGACGGTGAAATATGTCGGATGCGTACCTGAAAAGCCTGTCGGATAATTTATTCTGCCTAGCAATCCGCCTGGAAAATTACGATGACGTGGATACGTTCCTCGATTGGCACGACCTGAAAGAACCACAGGTTGGGGCGGCGCGTGCCATCAGCAACTTGAAAATTATCGAAGACTTCATCGCTAAGGCGCAAGAACTTGCCGACGCCATACCCACCAGCGACTTGATACGCGAAGTTAAAACGGAACTGATGATGGCAAGCAATACCTTCATCGGGGCTGTTTCGTCGGCTGAGTGGGAGTTTCAACATGGACAGGAACAAGTTGCCATTAAAAACATCCGGGACGTTACGCGGAAAGCGTGGAAACTATGCGGCAAGAAACTGAGGCGGTTGATAGTCGGGGTGAAGGTATTGTCCCGCGAAGCGCCGTCCAGTGCCGACGAGCCAACGGCTGCAAAAAAACCGGTAACGTCTGCGCCCATGAGCGCGCGCGAGCGTCGAGTTCAATGGGAGATCAAGGCAATGATGCTGGTTCAGGACCATCCCGAATGGTCTGACGCGAAGATTGCCCGACACGTGGGGAAGAATCCCGCTACGTTGTCTCGGAGCAAGCAATATAAAAAGGGAGCGGCACTTGCTCGCAGCGGCGGAATCGACCTACCCAAGGGTTACAAGACGGTGGACGAGGTTAGCAAAACGACGGACGTGGCGGCGGTGGCCCCGCCAACGCGCCAAGCCGTTGACCATCCCGACCGAGGCGAACGCATACCCGGCTCACGATACTACCGGGAATACTGTGCTTATTGCGATGAACAGATGAAGGTACCGAAGAACCAAGTGGGACAACGGCCGACGTGTGAGCGTTGCGAAGAATAAATAATCGCACAACCACAACGTTGCGTGCAACGATAGGACGAGTCAGAGGCTGGAAAACAGCCCATTTCAGTATTTTTCAGCACAACGCCTACACAAGGCAGTCGGGATTTTATCAGGGCCATATGCCCGGAAAGGAATCCCGATGATTGACGTAACTGACCCGTCTCCTCAACCCCCTGAGCCTGTTCCCCCAAGCGATGCGTTGGTTGTCGCGCTTCTGGTGGCACTGGTTCACGCCCGAAGCAAGGGCGATTATCTGAGGGCCGCCAATGCCCACCGCGAGCTTGAGCAGCTGGGCGTGCTGGTGCGTTTCCCCCGCCGGCGAAAGGGGGTGGGGCATGATTAACGCCACCGCTACACCCGCGCCCTGCGTTGAAAAGCTGTTGACCTACAAGCAGGCTGGTGAGCTACTTGGGGTGACGCCACGAACCATCTGGACCTTAGTAGCCGGCGGTGAAATACCCTCGGTGAAGTTTGGCCGATCGGTCCGTATCGACCCGGCCGACCTGAGGACCTACATCGACCGTTGCAAGACGACTTCAAAGGGGGTGAAGCCATGACCCCTGCCGTTGAAAAGCTGCTCGACAGACTCTCCAACGTAAAACGCAGCGGCGAAGGCTGGAAGGCCTGCTGCCCGGCCCACGACGACCAGCGCCCCAGCTTGAGCATTTCCGAAGGCGCAGGCGGCCGAGCGCTGGTGCATTGTCACGCCGGATGCACGCCGGAAGAAATCACGACGGCCCTGGGCTTGGAGCTGGTGGACCTGATGCCCGCAAAGTCGGTCACGGCCCGACCGATGCCCAAGCCGACGCCGAAGACCTACACCACAGCAGCCGATGCGGTGGCGGAACTGGAGCGCGAACTCGGCCCACGGTCTGCGATATGGACCTATCGCAACGCCAGCGGCGAGCCGGTGGGCGTGGCGGTGCGATGGAACCTGGCCGACGGCAAAAAGACCATCCGTCCGGTGAGCAAGACGACAACGGGCTGGACCATCGGCGCGATGCCCAGTCCGCGCCCGCTGTATCAACTGCCGGACCTGCTGAAGCGTACAGGCGAGACGGTGTTCGTCGTCGAGGGCGAAAAGGCAGCCGACGCGGTGGCGGGGCTGGGGCTGCTGGCGACAACTTCCGCCGGTGGTGCCAACGCAGCCGGCAAGGCCGACTGGACGCCCCTTGGCGGCCGCGAAGTGGTCATCATTCCCGACGAAGACGCAGCAGGCACAAAGTACGCCGGCGACGTGGCGGGCATCCTGGCGAAGCTGCCGGCGAAGGTGCGGATGGTGAAGTTGAGCAACGCCTGGCCGACCCTGGGCGACGGCGGAGATTTGGCAAACATTGTAGAAACCGGGGAAGACGCCGACACGATCAAGACAAAGTTGGCCGCGCTGGTGAGCAAGACCGAACCGCAAGCCCAACCCCAACCCGTGCCGGTGGTGGAGCCGTTTAAGCCTTTCCCAACGAACGCCCTGCCCGAACCGGTCCGATCTTTCGTGCGAATGTGCGCCCGCGCCATCGGCTGTGATGAAAGTTTCATTGCGCTGCCGCTGTTGTCGGCGCTGGGGTCGGCGATTGGTAATACCCGGCGCGTGCAACTGAAACGCGGCTGGACCGAGCCAGCGATTGTGTGGACGGCAGTAGTGGGCGATTCGGGGACGCTTAAGACCCCGGCATTCAAGGTAGCGATGAAGCCCGTCCGCAAGGTGCAGGCAGTGGCCTTCAGGGAGTACGATCTCGCATTCTCGGCCTGGGAAGTCGAGAACAAACGCTACGAAGCAGAACTCACCGGCTGGAAACGCAAGGCTGCCAACCGCAGGGACACAGCCGGCGACCCGCCACAGGCACCCAATCGACCCATTGCCCGGCGATATGTCGTGTCGGACACAACCATCGAAGCCTTGATGCCCATCCTTATGGACAATCCGCGTGGTGTATTGCTGGCCCGTGATGAACTGGCCGGCTGGCTCGGTACCTTTGACCGCTACGCCAATGCCAGCAAGGTCAAGGCCGACGCCGCCCACTGGCTGTCGATGTTTAACGCCGAAGAAGTGATGATTGATCGCAAGACCGGCAACCCGACGAGAATCCGCGTCCCATTCGCCTCGGTGAGTATTGCGGGTGGAATCCAGCCCGGCATCCTCGCGCGGGCACTGGGAACAGAGCATCGTGAAAACGGATTGATATCCCGGATACTGCTGGCGTGCCCGCCACGAAAGCCGAAGCAATGGACGGAAGCCGACATTTCCCCGGACCTGGAGCGCAGCATCGAGGCGATCTTCGCCCGCTTGTATGATCTGCAACCCGCCACCGACGATCACGGCGAAGCCCAGCCCGTAATTGTGCGCTTATCGCAGAGTGGAAAGGCGGCGTGGGTGGACTTCTACAACGCCCACGGTCAAGAGCAAGCCGAGCTATCCGGCGATTTGTCGGCTGCGTGGAGCAAGCTAGAAGCTTGCGCGGCCCGGCTGGCGCTGGTGGTGCATTTCATCCGGTGGGCGGGCGTGGATTCGACGCTGGTCAATGCCGACGAAGTGGACGCTGACAGCATCGCGGCCGGTGTGAAACTCTCCCGATGGTTCGGCAACGAAGCCCGGCGCGTCTACGCGATCCTGTCCGAAAGCGATGAAGATCGGGACCAGCGGCGGCTGGTGGAACTGATCCAGCGCAAGGGCGGAACCGTGACGGTTCGGGAGCTTCAACAGACAAGCCGGCTGTTTCGCACGGCCGACGAAATCGAAAACGCTTTGGATGCTCTGGCCAAAGACGGGATGGGCCGATGGGAACAGCAAGACCCCGGCGATCGGGGCGGCAGACCTATGCGATTCTTCCGCCTGGCCGCCCCAGAGCTGTCTACACAACCCCCCGAATCCGACCCCCCAGCGCCAACGAAACCCCCGATTACGGGGCCGAAAACGAGTTGTGTAGACGTTGGCGCTGTAGACACCGACAAACCCGACAGCGGAGATTGGGGGGAAGTATGAGTACCCCAGCCCCCGAAAGTGTGGCGGAACTACTGGCCGAGCTGGACGCCCTGGGCATCGAGCTTGAGGCCGACGGGGAACACCTGCGCTACCGGCCCCGCGAAAAGATGACGGCGGAACTGGCCGGCCGGATGAAGACCCATAAGGCCGAACTGGCGGCACTGGCCCCCAAACGTGCGGAACTGATTAGGCGGCTTGCCGACCAACTGACCCAGCTTGTCCCCTACACCATGACCGACGGGCGGCGCGGATGGGTACACCCATGCTACCGGGCGGAACTGGCCCGGCTGGGGCTGTTGTGACCACCACGAAAAACCGAAGCGATAACTAAAAACAATACTTTACTAAAAGGAAAGGCAAGGTAATATGCGACTCATGCCACCCGTCTATGACCATATCCGCAAAGCCATCGCAGCCAGCAACAAGAGCCGCTACCGCATGGCAAAAGAAACCGGCATCAGTGAACCCCACCTGTGCCAATTCATGGCCGGAACCAAGGGCTTGTCCGTGGAAGCACTTGAGAGACTGGCCGATTGTCTGGGTCTGGAAATTATCACTAACCCCAAGAATAACAATCGGGGCAAACGTTAACATCGACAAGAAGGGACACTGACCAATGGCAAGTTTGACCACGCGACAGAACGGCAGCCGCTTCATCACCTTCACCGATGGCAACGGCCAATCGCAGACGATTACGCTGGGCAAGATTGCAAAGCGGTACGCGGAAACGATCAAGGTAAAGGTGGAAGACCTAGCATCAGCGGTAGCGAACCACCACGCCCAACACGACGATACTACTCGATGGATGGCCAGCATCGAGGATCGTCTATATGACAAGCTGGCCCGCGTGGGTTTGGTGCAACCTCGCGTCAAGGTGACTGTCAAAGGCTGGCTGGAGCAGTACATTACCGAGCGTGCAGGCGACTTGAAGCCTGAAAGCCTGCGTAAACTGCAACAGACCAAGACAAAGCTACTGTTTTTCTTCGATAATGACGAAGAACTGCGAAAGCTGACATTGCAGGACGCGACCGACTGGCGACAGTTTCTCAAGGGCTTGAAGCTGAGCGAAGCGGCGGTAAAGACCCACAGCGGCAACGCGAAGACAATATTTGCCGAGGCCGTCCGCCGAAAGCTGATCCTGGACAACCCCTTCGCCTTACTTAAGTCCGGCCCTACGCCCAGTAAGTATTCACGCTACATCACGCCTGATGAAATCGACCGCATTATCGACATCTGCCCGAATGCGGAATGGCGACTGCTGTTCGGACTGGCCCGTTACGCCGGCTTGCGTATCCCCAGCGAATCGCATCTGCTGACCTGGGCGGACGTGGACTTCGAGCGCGCCCGACTGACGGTTCGCAGCCCAAAGACCGAACACCACGCAGGCCATGAACAACGCATCATCCCCATCACGCCAAAGCTGCTGAAGCTACTGCAAGACCGCTTCGCCCAAGCCGAGGAATACCAGCAGCATCTTGTCACGATCAACGGCAAGGGGGCAGTCATTCGACAAGTTAGGGCCATCTGGAAGCGAGCCGGCGTGGAGCCGTGGAAACGCCTGTGGCAAACCCTTCGCCAGTCCTGCGAAAAAGAATGGGCGATGACCTTCCCGCAGTATGCGGTTAGCAAGTGGATCGGCCACAGCATCACCATCAGCGGCCGGCACTATGCCAACGATGTTCCTGATGAGCTGTTCGCCAAGGCCGCGAATACACCCAGTAGCGCGCAGCGCCATGCGCAGCGGAAGTTGCAAGATGCAAGCCGAAATAGCTGGAAACAGAAAAAGACCGCCGATAGCACTGACGACCTTATTTCCGGTACTTGCAAAGATTTGCGAGATATTTCTATAAATCGTTACCAGATAACGAAATGGAGCCGGGGGGAATCGAACCCCCGTCCCGTGACAGTCGGAGGACCGCTTCTACACGCGTAGCACTTTGTTTTATAGTCGATGCATCAACCGTCAAAGGCAGCGTTTGACGCATCCAGCCTGAGAGTTTTTTAATCCCCGCGCACTAAGGCATTACACGGGGACGATCCCGATGAATCGTTGATCTGGGCTTCTTACGGGTGGGTCCACTCAGATCATGCTGCCGTATTTATTAGGCAGCGAGACGAGCCGGCGCGAAGCCGATTCGACCAGCAACAGTGTTGTTGGCATTTGTTTTTTGCATGCTTTTTACCTGGCCAGCATGCTCCAGGGCGTGCGACGATCAACCTGGCCTGTCCGGTCGATACCGGTCGGCCCCAAGTTTTCAATGAGCAGTAATTCCAATCAAAATGATACGTCAGAAACCGGCAAAATCCACTCTTTGGTGAAGGATTGAATGAAAATTTGCCGGAGCCGCCGCATCCATCGCACATCACCAGTAAATCCAACGCTCGAACAGTTTGCGATCCGCATGCGGCAGGAGTGCCACATCAGGCACCACGTAGCGATTTTCTTCTACATCCAGCAGCACCTTGCCTCGGTCGCTGTAATCGTGTGCGGTGTCGTAACTCCATCGCATGAAAAATTCCATCGGCCCCAGATCAGTTTCCACCTTGAAATTCAGGTAGTTCTGAAGTCGTTCGATCGTATTGATTCTCAGGATGGTGTGAACAAAGTAACGTCGAACCAGAGACTCGTTGATGAGCTTTTGTGTATCGGCCGGCCATTCGCTGAGGTCGCGGATCAGACCGATCTCCTGCTCGCGGTTCTCTGCGTTGAACCAGCGCAGACTCAAATATTGATTGGGATAACGCACGGGCATACAGCGCAGGGCAAAGACACCAGCGTAAATCCGCTCATTTTGAACCGTCACATGCAGCGCACGACGATTCCCCATGTGTATCCGTGCGAAACGTGGACGCAACCACCGAGGACGATGACCGCTGATGGGTGTGAGCTTGGTCTCCTTGTCCATCACCAATTCCGCAGGCTCTTCCGCCGCGGACGCGACAACGGAACCCGCGGCCTTTTTCTGCGCTTCTTCGTGGGCCACAATGGTGTCGATGCTGTCGGATTTGGTTACCGAAGTCTGGATTTTCACCAGCTTGGCGTACTTGCCATCGAGCCGCATCAGCTCGGGGTGGGTCCCCTGCTCGACGAGCTTGCCCTCTTCGATGACCATGATCCGGTCACAGTTGCGCAGCGTACTGAGACGGTGCGCGATGATGATGCTCGTCCGCCCTTTGACCAGTTCCGACAGCGCGCTCTGGATCGCCAACTCACTTTCGGAGTCAACGCTGCTGGTTGCCTCGTCGAGGATCAGGATTCGTGGTTCACAGAGAAGCGCCCTGGCGATGGAGAGACGCTGACGCTCACCGCCTGAGAGACCTGCACCTCGCTCACCTACCCACGTGTCGTAGCCGTGAAGCTGCCGCATGATGAAGTCGTGGCTGTTCCCCGCGCGGCTGGCGGCGATGCTCGCCTCCACTGTCGCGTCCGTGCGCCCGTATGTGAGGTTCTGCCAGAGCGTTCCACGAAAGAGGAACGGCTCCTGAAGCACCACGCCGATCTGACGACGCAGATCGTCGCGGCCGATCTCTCGGATATTGTGGCCGTCGATTAAAATCCTGCCCTCATCAACATCGTAGAAGCGTGAGATGAGATTAATGATGGTGGTCTTGCCGGAGCCCGACCGCCCCACGACGCCGATCATCTGCCCTTCGTCGATTTTGAACGATACGTTTTTGAGGACCGGGGTCTGGCGGCTATATCCGAAGACGACATTCTGAAACTCGATATCGCCTCGCATGACAGGCAGCGGGATGGGCTTGGAGGCTTCGGACACTGCAATCGGCGTGTCGAGTACCTCAAAGATTCGCTGCATCTGTGTGCTGAACTGCGTAAGCCATGTGGTCAACTGCGTGAGGCTCTGCAGCGGTGCGTAGAAGAGGCCCAGATAACCGAAAAACGCCATGAGGTCACCGAGCTGAAGATCATCGCCGGTGAGCACACGTTTGCCGCCGATGTACCAGACCATCCATCCGCCAGCGGTGAAGATGAGGCTGAAGATCGGATAGTAAGTCGCCGACGAAGTATCGACGCTCCGACGCGCCTCCCGAAGTGTGCTGGAAGATTTCTGGAAGCGTTGAAATTCACGATCTTCCTGATTGAACGCCTTGACCACTCGGATACCCGTGAGCAAGCCGTTAATCATCCCTGCTTGTTTGCTTTGCCGATCCCAGAACCGCTCATAGCGCGGATAAACCACGCGGTAGTAAATGATGGTCATCATCACCACGACCGGCGTCAGAAGCAGTGCCCAGACCGCCAGGTGCGCGGAAATCGTAAACATGAAAAACGCTGATATCGTCACCATCAGAATCTGCATGAGAAATCCGCTGGTGAGTTGACTCATGAAACCCTGAACAGCCTCGGTGTCGGACGAGACGCGCACGACGAGAGAGCCGGTTGAATGTTTGTCGTAATAGCTGAGGCTGAGTTGTTCGAGGTGGCTGATCAGCCGGCCGCGCATATCAAAGGTGATCGATGTGGCAACTCGACTGGCGAGTCGACCATTAAGGATGTTCACGATCGCCGAACAGATCTGAGTCAAGGCAAGACCGGCCACGACCATCAGCAACCGTTCACGCGGCGTATAAAAGTTAAGAAATTTAAACGGCTGCTCAGAGCCTTCCTTCACATCGAGCACGTGATTAACAAGGTAACGTGTCAGTTGCGGACCGATCATCGTGATCGCGATGCCGGTCAACAGCAGAACCATCATGATCGCGGCCCCGCCCCAGTAAGGCCGCATCAGTTGAAATACCCGGCGAACCGCCGCACCTCGGTTGATGCAGCGAGGACACGCCTCACCGGAAAACTCGAGCATCAGACCGCAGGTCCGGCAGCGTCGCGGATCCTGTTCATCCTCGACCTCGATCTTGAACGGCTCCTTCAGACGCAACTGGTCCAGCCGCTTGGCGACACGGCTGAAGCTGTACTTAAGCCGATTGCTGTATCGCGCCAGATCGAGCCACTGTTCACCAACCTTCGCCTGAAGAATGCCCGATCCGACGACGGCCTGGGTACGGAACTCGAGGACTTCGCCGTACTGCACGCTGGTGACGATTTCCTCAGGCTTGGCGGCATCCACGACCCACACGCCGCTTTGCGTGCCGATCACCCATTGGGGGTCGTACTCGCCGATAAGGTTGATATCGGTCTGGATCGAAATTTGGATACGATCGACATCAGCGCCGGTTTGACGCAAGCTGGCGACAATCGCCGGCGGCGGTGGTGTTTGAAGTTTCATGATGAACTTGGGGTCTCAGCCGGCAGAGGGTCCGGCTGTAGGGATGTACTTGACGAGACGCCTCTCGCACTCCGCTGAATTGAGCCTCCGTGTGACAACCTCGCAATGCTCATCTCGAGGCATGCTCCGAGACTCTTACGCGCGGGATTATCTCCAAGAGCGAGGTCAGGGGCAAATGACCACTCGCAACTCGACGGCTTAATCCCCCGGCGGTTCCTGCCACCCGGCGAGGTCCGGATGACAAGGATTAAAGCAAAAACGTCGCCGTCCCTCTATTCTGAGCCAATCTCGTCTATATTGCCTGCCCCTATGGCTGTAACCCTTGCTTCTGATTTCGGCTCGTATCGACGGATATTCATCGCATCTGCCCCGCTGGTGCTGTCACAGTCGGGTTTGATGTTGATGCATCTGACCGATCGCCTGCTCGTATCCTGGTATTCGACCGACGCCATCGCAGCGATCGGGCCGGCCAGCATGCTTTTTTATGCACTTGCCGCCGTATTTCTCGGCATGGCTGGCTATACGACAACCTTCGTCGCACAGTATGTCGGTGCGGGACGGTTCAGGCGGGTCGGGGCTGCCGTCTGGCAAGGGATTTATCTGGCACTGGCCGGAGGAATCCTGCTCGCACTGGTCTCGCTTGCTTCCGGGCCTGTGTTTCGACACATCGGTCACGCCTCGGCGATTGTGGAAATGGAGATAACCTTCTTTTCGATCATGTGCTGGGGAGCACCGCTTTTTCTCTTGTCCGCCACCCTTGCGGGGTTCTTCAGCGGACGACATGACAACGTGGTTATTGCTGCAGCGCAAATCCTCGGCCTGATCGCCAATGCGCTCTTCGCTTACGTCCTTATTTTTGGTCATTGGGGTATGCCGCGACTGGGAGTGACTGGCGCGGCGATGGCAACGGTCATCAGCCAGGGCGTGATCGTACTGGTGCTTGCCGTTGTGTATTTCAGCCGAGCAAACCGTGAAAAATTCGGCACGCTCGCCGATTGGCCGATCGACCTGTCTCTGTTAAGCCGTCTGCTGAAATACGGACTTCCCGCAGGTACACGATTTTTTCTCGAATTGATCGTCTGGTTGTTGTTCCTCATCTTCATGGGACGGGTCGGCGAAGCGGAACTCGCCGCAACAAACATCGCGCAAGGACTCAACGGCATCGCCTTCTTTCCCACGATCGGTATCGGAATCGCCATCTCTGCGATGGTCGGCCAGGCGCAGGGCGCTAACCGGTCAGATCTGGCGGAACGGTGCGTGTGGCGCGGTCTGGCGGTAGCCGAAGTATGGATGCTGCTCTGCGTCGCGGTATTCCTCGCCATCCCGCACACTCTGGTCGATGTGTTCCATGAACACGGCGATGGAGCAGCATCCTTTGAGGAAGTGCTACGGGCGGGAGTCACCATTCTTCGCTTCGTCGCCCTCTACTGCGTGTTTGACGCATTCAACATCATTCTTCTCGGATCACTGCAAGGGGCCGGCGACACACGCTGGACGCTTGCAGCCTCAACCGTCATGCATATAGGT
Source organism: Phycisphaeraceae bacterium (assembly GCA_020851465.1). NCBI lineage: Bacteria > Pseudomonadati > Planctomycetota > Phycisphaerae > Phycisphaerales > Phycisphaeraceae > Phycisphaeraceae bacterium. The sequence goes on from JADZCR010000016.1 coordinate 16,969, forward strand.
TTTCTGGCCGGCCTGGTCGTACTCGACCATTTTCATACAGGCGTCATGGGCATGTGGGGGTTTGTGTCGGCCTTCGTTTTCACCTACGCGACGGTCTGGCTCTTCCGGTTCCGCAGCGGGAAATGGAAAACCATGCGCGTCATCGAGCACATGCCCGCGGAATTGGAAACATCACAAACGAAGATGCAGGAAGAAGCCGACCACGGGTAAAGCGCAGCCGATCCGGCGAGACGCCACCCGTGAAACTTCAGACCGCTCCCGGCTGCGGCGCGTGGACCGGGTTGATCACTGCACGGTTGGCGTCGGCGGTGATTTTGAGCATCCGTCCCAACGCCACCAGCGACCAGTGCTTGACTTGCGGATGGACCTTGACCTGATTCACCACGCGCCCCTCCGCCAGATTGTCCAGAACCCACAGCAGATGCGGCATATCAATGCGGTACATCGTGGTGCAGAGACACTGACAGCCGCTGAGCATCTTCACATGAACCCCTCGCTTGGCGGCGGCGTTGGCGAGACGAAGAACCAGATGCACTTCCGTTCCGACGGCCCACCTGCTGCCCGGCGGTGAGGATTCGATCGCCTTGATGATGCCTTCGGTCGAGCCGGAAAGGTCCGCACGCTCCACCACATCGTGCTGACACTCGGGATGGACGATCACCTTCACGTCCGGCCACTCGGCACGACTCGCATCAACGTGTTCAGGACGAAAGAGCTTGTGAACGCTGCAATGCCCCTTCCATAGATAAAACGTGACACGACGAATTGCTTCCTCGTCATTGCCGCCAAGCCCTTCGGGAGCTTTGGGGTTCCAGACCACCATATCGCGGTCAACGTCAAAGCCCATCGCAGCAGCGGTATTTCGACCCAGATGTTGGTCGGGAATGAAAAGAATCTTGACGACTTCATTCGGCTTGAGCGGTGTCTCGCCGCCCTGCATCGCCCAGCGGAAAACCTTGTCGCAATTCGAGCTGGTGCAGACTGCGCCGCCGTTCTGACCGCAGAAACTCTTAATCGCGGCGGATGAATTCATGTAGCAAATCGGAATCACGCGGGTATTAGTGCCTTCCAGCGCAGAGCGAATCTGCTCCCACGCATCCACCACTTCGTCGTAATCGGCCATGTCAGCCATCGAACAGCCGGCGCCCATATCAGGCAGAATCACCTGAACATCATCGGGAGCCAGAATGTCCGCGCTCTCGGCCATGAAGTGAACACCGAGGAAAACAACATATTTCGCGCCAACCTGTTTGACACGCTCAGCGGCGAGCTGGCTGAGCTTGAACGAATCACCCGTGAAATCAGCAAATTGGATGACTTCGTCCTGCTGGTAATGATGGCCGAGGATTACGACCTTGTCCGCGAGCATCTTTTTGCGCGCACCAATGGCGGCAGCGAGCTCTTCGGGACTCATTTTCGTGTAACGCTGAGGTAGAGGCGGTTGCCAAATCATGCAAAAATTATAGTAGCGCCAAGTGCTGGGACAATGCCCGCGAAGAAAATCAAACCCCAGCTTGTCCCTTTAGTTTTCTCACGCTCCAAGTACTGCTCAAACTCTCTGCTCGATCACCCTGAACAGACAATCGGATTGCAAAATCGATCCGCAGTTTTTCAGAATTCCAGATTTGCTCTGCTCAGCCAGCAGGTTCTTTGAACGAGCTGGTGTTATCCTTGTTGCATATGCCCACCTTTCAAGGCGGCATGGAGTTCCCCCCGGGACGCACGATTCGCGTACCCGCGCCTCCGGAGACAATTCCGGCGCACGTCATCCGCTTGATATGCCACGAGCGTCCTGAAGTCATCGCGGGTCAGGTCGTGAGGCAATGTCAGGTGCTCCTGGCACCGTCGCATGTCGATTCAGCCTGCCACGTCAGTCCGGTGACGGGAACGGTTCGCCAGGTGCGCTCAATCAACACTTTCAGAGGGCCGGCTTTCGAGGTCACCATCGAACCGTCACTCACCAGCGTGCCCGCCCAACTTTCCGTCAAGCCCCCGGACGAACGCAAGCTCGATACGTGGCTCTCAGTGATGAAGCAGATCGGTCCGTGGAGCACACCCGATGGCGGCGTCGGGCTCATGGCGCAACTGGATGCAGCTCGTACCAACAAACCCGACACTGTAATCTGTGTCGGCCTCGATGCCTTCCCCCCCTACCCGGTTCGCAGCAGCATTCTGATCAGTTTTCCCGATGAGGCGGTGCTGGGCACCTTGATCATCGCGGAACTTGTCGGAGCATCGAATGTCATGATGCTTGCTGCCAGAACAGCCTCTGTGCTCGGACGATTGCGCAGCAGTTGCGCGAAATATAAAGTCCAGCTTCGCGGTGCCAGCGATCTCTACCCAAGCGCCGACCCCACACTCGTCGCATGGTCCCACGCGCCCAAACACCGTAAGCTCCCACGAGGCGGCAACCCCGTTTCCTGCGGCTTGTTGATGATGACGCCTTGGTCCGCTGTCCGAATCGGACGATGGTTCACTCAAGGCAAACTCGATCTGGCTCGACCAATGATGATCGCCTGGCCGGAGCCTGATATTCCGATGACGCCCTCTTACGCTTTGGTCGGCCAACCGCTTGCTTCACTCGAACCGCGACTCGCCCAAGTGTTAACGGATAAACGACAACCCGTCGTCATCGGCAACCCGATGACCGGACGTGACTTGGTGCTGCCTCTCGAAAATGACGTGCTGACAGCGGGCACGGCTACGTCGGTCTCTGAACAAACGGGAAAACCAGCGACCACACCAGGTGTAAATGCGCAGGATCAAACTGGACCAGCCAAAGCAATGCTCCAATATGAACCCGTCGTGCCGGAGGATGAACTGCTCATCACGGTATTGCCGAAGATCAATCTGCGTGCTGCTGAGCCGTGCATCTCCTGCGGCTGGTGTGCTGATGTCTGTCCGACACGCCTCCGGCCGATTCATTTGATGGAAATGGCACTGCGCGGCCGTAACGATCATCGTCTCGTCGATCAACTCAGTTGGTGTATCGATTGCGGGCTGTGTTCGCATGTGTGTCCGGTTTCGCTGCCGCTGGCGCAGACGTTGCGTGCCGCGGCGTCCAGTCCGCAAAGCTGACGATATTCGCCACAGTCGCCTCTCTGAATGAGATCAAAAATGTTTCTGTCGGCTCCAACCCATGACAGTAAACCGCCAACGAACGGCCCGCCGTGGCTTGGACCGATCCTGCACCGTACACAGATCGACATTCACTGGATGGCGGTCGCACTAGTCATGGTCGGATCGGGAATGATTTTCTTCGGTTGGCGCGGATTGGTGGAAGTCTGCGTCGTGGCACTGGTTTCATTCCTGACCTTTCTGCTCATCACGATGGTGCTACATCTTCTCTGGGCCAAGCACACCAGCGATTCCATCCTTCACGCCATCGCGTTGAGCCTGTTGCTGGGCGTCATCCTTCCACCCATGACGGATTTGACGGTGGGAATATTGTCCGCAGTGCTGCTCGGAGCGGTCATTCCGTTTGTCGGTCGTGCGCGACGGCTGCGACTGCATCCGGTCGCACTGGCACTGGTGTTCGCGTGGCTGCTCCCCACATTCGTTGCCGATCACGACCTGCACTCGCTTGAAGGAGCTCCCCAGGGATCCATCGAAGCGGTGCTACGGCCAGATCGCATCTTTATCGGCGACCTGCGCAACTATGTCGAAAGCAACAATACGATGGCTGAGCCTTGGTGGAATATCACCAACGCCGATCTACCTGACGCCGTAAGCCGCAACGATCCCGGCGTCCAGATGCTCAAAGAACGCAAGCGGATGCTTCAGGTCGATACGCTCATGGTCAATATGCTTCAAGCCGGAGAACTCTGCCGACTCGAAGAAGTCCTGCTCGGATCGGTGCCCGGATCGATCGGCGGATCAAGCCGGGTGCTGATCATCCTATTGGGTGTTTATCTGATGTACCGGCGAATGGGTACGTGGCAGATACCGCTCATCGCTCTGCTTTCGGCTATCGCGGCTCTGCTCATCATGCCGCTGACTACAGGGGGGCCTGAAGCCGCGCGGGTAACCATCGTCGCTGAGCGGCTCTTTGCGCTGCCGCCGCGTGTCGCCATTACTTACGTGTCGTATTTCATCCTCGCGTCACCGCTGCCGCTGATTATGTTTCTGCTGGCACCGATGGCTGCGCCGATGTGCGGAACCGGACGGGCACTTTACGGCCTGATGATTGGAACCTTTACCATCGCTCTGCTTTGGGCGTTGGCCTCACCGCAGGCAGCGTACTTGAGCCTCGTCGCCGCAAGCCTGCTGAGCCGTCCGCTGGACGTGATGAAGCACAGCCCTTTCACAAAGTCATAGTCGAAATGCTTTCGTCACGAAGCGACGTGTTCAAGCGGCACCCGCCAACTCGCGCACGCTCTTGTCAAAAGTTCCCACCATCGTCGTCAGCAGCGAGTAAACCACGATGCTGTGTACGGCGACGGCGATCAGTCCCGCAAAAAGCAGACTGATCCTGCCTACACCCGGGTTATCGATAAACGACGCCAGGCTCCACGGATCGACCACCATTACCAAGCCGGTGGTCGGACTCAGAGCGTTCATCAACGCACCTACAACAGGAATCGAATCCGCTGCGGTCCAGCCGCAGAACCCGCCGACAGCCATCAAAGCTCCAATCAGCCCAACGCTCTTGGTTACCGCGCCGAGCACGCCCTTCGATGTGATGCTGCATCTCATACCCCAAACCACGCAGGTGGCGATGGCGGGCACAATCACCATCGCCAGCAGGAGCGGCGCTTCGGGAAACATAAGCGATCCGCGTACCTGGATCGTGTTGCGATAGCGAGTCACTTCGACCTGCTGCCAGTGGAGTCGCTGACCAATGAAGGTATAGATCGCAAGCATCGTCACGGTAAGGACGGGGACAGAGAGCAGCATCGCCAGAAAACTGATGAGGCCGCGTAGTTTCCCCCAGAGGTAAAGCCGTGGTGTGATCGGCGTAGTGAGCAGGAGATCAAGCGTTCCATCCTCCCGTTCTCGACTCACGCTGCCGGCACTCATGTAGATCGCGATCAGCAGAATCACCACCAGCTCAGTCAGGAGCAGCGTCAGGATCGTGGTACGGAAGTCATAATCGGTCAGCATGCCTTTGTGTCGCAGGATGATGGCTCCGGCTGCGGCACCGAGCCCGATGACGATAAAGCCCCATCGCCCCAGCAGTGCAGCCGCGCGATTACCGCGAGTGCTCGCCTCTCGCCATGCGATGGGATTCGCCCACACGTCGCGAGGTTTACGGCGTCGTTCTCCGCCGGTTTCCAGACGCAGCCATCGGCCCATGACGCTCCGCCGAAACCAGCCCGGCTCACCTTGACCAAGCTGACGAATGCGCAATGCGCTCCACAACACAAGTACGAAACTGGCCAATGATGTCAGGCACGCAAAGGCAGCGAACGGGTAGCCCAGATAAAAGCGAATCCATGCGGAGTGGTGCGCAATCAGTTCCGGCGGCGGTACGCGATAACGCGCAGCACCTAGCGTGGCTTCAAGCACCAACATCGGATGCAGCGGGGTCAACACCGTGATGCCATCCACACCCACTGTCCAGCGGCCGCGGAGGATATAGGCATCAATCGCATAGCAGACCAACAGATAACCAATAATCGAGATGACAAAGAGGAAAACAGCCTTGCGCCCTCCGGCTCGAAGTACCGCCAGCGTGATCGCAACTGATCCGACCATCAGTGCCGAAAATCCGGCAATGCCGAAACTCACAAACACCGCTCGGATCGGTACGCCGCCGAAGATGAGTAAAACGGCAAAGAGCGGTAATCCGCTGGCGAGCAGTGCCAGAACGAAATAAAGCCTCCCCAGCAGCGAGCCGAGCACGATCTGGAGATTCGACAGCGGTGTGGTCAGCAGAATGTTGTACGTTTTGCCGGACTGCTCGGCTGCGATTGCACCAGCCATGAAGACCGGCGCGATCAGACAGATCAGCAGAATCTGCGCGTAGCTGATGATGCTGAATATCTGCCCCCCTGCCTTCGCAAGCGCGGTGAGACTCTGAGTACCGCTGAGGCTGCCCGCGGTAAGCAACCCAAACAACACCACCGCGATGAGGGTTCCCAGATACCCCATCCGCACGAACAGGTGCCCCCTTCGCCGTGATGCGCCTTGCACAATCCGCACGAGCAGCGGATTGGCGGGGACCAGATAGTAGAGCCACTCATAGAACGCCGACATGACAGGATGGTACCTGAGGAAAGGCTTAATGCGACAGATTGGAATCTACAGAGCTTTTCTGAATATCAGGGTTCGATCTGATCGTGGTCCGTGAGGATGTCCCCGTCCTCATTTAACGCTGCCGCCGACGGGACGCGGCTTTGGGCCTCCCGCTCTACTTGTCACGTCCTTACGCGCTTCCGTTATCATCTGGCCTGATGTTCATTCTCAAGGCACAAAATCTAGTCAAGAAATACAGCGGGCGCACAGTCGTGGACCGTGTCTCGTTCGATGTTTCCGAAGGTGAGATTGTCGGCCTGCTCGGGCGCAACGGCGCTGGGAAAACCACGAGCTTCCGCATGACGATCGGCATGATCACTCCCGAAGCCGGCCAGGTGATCTTTAACGGTCAGGATGTTTCCAAGCTGCCGATGTATCAGCGGGCGCAGCGTGGGATGGGATACCTGTCACAGGAACCAAGCATTTTTCAGCGGCTTACCGTCGAAGAAAACCTGATGGCGATCCTGGAGTTTCGGCCGCTCAACCGAGCGCAACGCAAGCAACGTGCCGAAGAGCTTATGGCACAGTTCGGCCTCACAAAGCTGCGCACTCAGGATGCACGCACGCTTTCCGGCGGAGAACGTCGAAAACTTGAAATCGCCCGCTCTCTCATCACCGAGCCTTCGCTGATTCTGCTGGATGAGCCGTTCTCAGGCGTCGATCCCATCGCGGTCGAAGATCTCCAGAAAGAAATCCGCACGCTGCGCGACACACAGAAAATTGCGATGCTCGTGACCGACCATAACGTGCATCACATCCTCGCTGTGTGCGATCGTGTTTACGTGATTTTCGACGGCACCGTACGGGCGGAAGGAACACCCAAGGAAATCATCAACAATGACATGGTGCGAAAACTCTATCTGGGAAGCACCTTCAAGGGTGATGAGTTTGATTGAGTGTGTCAGGGTGATTCGGAGCGACGAAACCTTTTCCAACCGCTCAGATAGCCTGAGACGCCAAGGCATGCGTATGACTTCTGATTGCCGTCTGATCCACAGCAATAAGCCGAGCAAACCGAGTCAACCATGAGTTTCAAGCGCAGCCCCGCGAGTAAACGCATGTCGCGCGGGCATATCCCCGCCGAGCTGACCGACGCCCAGCGAGGCGTGCGGCTCCAGCGAGTCATCGCCGATTCGGGTGTCGCTTCACGCCGTGATGCGGAAGCCTTGATCGCCCAGGGCAGGGTGACCGTCAACGGCAAGGTGGTCAGCGCGCTGCCCGCATGGGTTGATCCATTCAAGGATCGCATTGAAGTGCGCGGCGTGCCGATCCCCAGACCCGTGCGTTCCGGTGGCGATCAAAGCAGCGCAAAGCACAATCATATTTACGTCATCCTCAATAAACCTCGCCGGGTGATTTCCACCAGTCGAGACGATATCGGTCGCGCAAGCGTGGTGGACCTTGTTGATCTGCCTGACAACATGGCACGGCGTATTTTTCCCGTCGGACGACTCGACGCGGACTCGACCGGACTGATCCTGCTGACTAATGACGGCGAGTTGGCGAATCGGCTCACCCACCCGCGCTATGAAATCAGCAAGGAATATGTGGTTTCCATCCGAGGGCATCTGACCCCGGAGGATGTGGAGAAGCTCAAGCGCGGAATCTTTCTTGCCCATCCGGTGAAGAAAAACCGAAGTACGAAACCCGGAGGTAAGGGCGAGAACGACGATCTGCCGGGGGTGAAGGTAAAAAAGGCCGCGATGTCTGAAGTCCGATTTCTCGGTCACGATCGTGATGAACAGCGCGGCGACCGCACGCAACTGCGCATCACGCTCCGCGAAGGTCAGAACAGAGAAATCCGACGCCTCATCGCACGATTAGGCTATAACGTCCGCCGACTTCAGCGCGTCGCCATCGGCCCCATCCAGCTCAAGGGACTCGCTCCCGGTGCGTGGCGGTTGCTCAGCGGTATCGAGATCAACCGGCTCAAGCGAGCAGCGGGCTTGAAATAGCGCATCCTGTTCATCGCCCTCTCAGCGCATCGCCAGAACGGATCAACTCCTCTAATATATTGCTTCTTCCTCAACGAGAAACAACATGGGTATCAACTGGCTCCCCGAAGCGATCGACCTCAAGCCCGATCCCGTCAGCGGCGCAGCAATCACGCAGTTGACCAGCGCGCCGGTCGTCAATAACAACATCTACTGCGAGCAACCTTATACGTCTCCCGACAGCAAGAGGATTGCGGTTATCCGTGCGCTGGACTTCAGCCTCGATGAGACTTACACGCTGCTGGTGGTGGACCTCGACCGCATCAAGTTCACCATGGTTGAGCGAGCCATTCCTCGAAGCCTTGGTAACGCTGCATGGAGCGGTTATCTCTATTACTGGACCACCGACGCAAAATTGACCCGCATCTCCCTGATGACGCTGGAGAAGGAAGTCGTTTACGTGGACGACGGCAAAACCGCCCCACTGCTTCCCCCGCATCGCGGTGTTTACAGCGTCTCGCCCGATCAGCGATATGTGATCTACATGGCCATTACCAAAGACGGCGGCAAGCCAACCTGCTCCATCGTCCGCATCGACCTTCAACAGAAGAACTGGAAGATCATTTTCCAGCACGAGGAAATCGTCAATCCGCATCTCCAGTTCAACCCCGTGCATGGCCGGGACATCCTCGTGCAGCACAATCGCGGCTCACGCATGGATGCTGACGGCACGATCACCAAATTTATTGATCCGATCGGCACAACCCTTTTCACGATCGATGTGGACGGGAAAAACCAGCGACCTCTCCCGGTCGGCGAGCCGGTCACACTGGGTGCAACGGGCCACGAGTGTTTCATGGGTGACACCGGGCGAGTCGCTTTCACCACCGCGTGGCATCTGGAAAATAGTTCTCTCGACAAACGCTGGCCACAGGGCAATCTCTTTCATGCAGCTCCGGGAGATAAAAAACCCGAAGTCATCCCGACCCCTGAGCATCGCTTCAACCATATCTGCGTATCACGCTGCGGAAACTTCTGGGTGTGCGACTCGTACCACCTGGGTATCCCCGGGCCGATCCCGTTGGTGATCGGCAACTTCAAGACCGGACGCCACGCAACGCTGATCCAGGACTGCAAAGCTCCCTGCGGCGGTGCGCAATTTACACATCCTCACGCCTACTTCACCGCGGATACCCGCGCTGTGATCTACAACGGCGCACCGGGAGCCGTCGGTGCCCCGCAGGTCTATCGCGCAAAAGTACCCGACGGATTTCTCGAAAGCCTCAGCTAACCGAGTCTTCCGCTGCCGGCGTGTGTCGAGTGATGCCCAAAAGGTGTAGCTGAACGCGGATTACTTTTCGGATCAGCGAGGATTTGCAGTTTCTCAATCCGTCGTCACGCTGACAGGGTTCCTCACCGCACACAGCCCGGATACGTTTTGCCTTTGACCGGGAAATACACCGGCCCGTCACCCTCTGCTGTGTACCTGCTGGTACTCCGCATATAGGAGAGAGCGATCGCACGACGCCATTTGGTGCTGCGATTGGGCGCGGTGTAATGCGGAATAAGCGAGTGGAAAAAAAGCCCTCCGCCCGCACGGATGGGCGCAAGAACCATCTTGCTGATGTCGTAGGCTGATTCTTCGATCACATAGTCATCGGTGACGTGATTATGAGGTAGCGGCCCTTGGGTCTGCCCCGCAGGTATCACACCCATACAGCCGTTTTCGATCGTCGCATCGTCGAGAGCAAACCAGCAGGAGCACAGGTCCATCGGCTCAATCGGCCAATAGGGCGAATCCTGATGCATGCCCTTGGCGGAACCGACACCCGGCGGCTTGAGCAGCATCGAATTGCGAAACATCTTCAGGTCCGGGCCGAGAATCTGTTCAATGATGCCGACGATGTTGTCGTGCAGTCCTAGTTTCTGGAAAAGGTCATCGCTCTGGACGAGGCCGTCGATTTTCCGAATAGCGTCGCCGGGATGATCCACCTTTAACTCTCCTCGCTGCACCCGCGGCTCGGTCTGGATGACGATTTGATCGCGCGGACGATCGCCATGCGTGTATTCACGCACACGATTGCGCAGTGCCTCGACTTCTCCGGCTGTCAGCAGGTCTTCAACGACGATGTAGCCGTCGCGGTGGTATTGCTCAAGCTGGTCGGTACTGAGACGCATCGGTCGAGCAGCAGCGGCAGTTGGCACGGCTGGCCTCCTCATCTCTGAGTCATCGTTAAGGTCGCAGCATCTTACGCAACGCTGGCGGGTTCCGCGTCGAGATGTCGAGAAACACCCATCGAGCGGACTACCAGATGATAAATCAAGAATGGCAGACTTCGCGGCTCGTTATCTCTTTTGTATTAGATGGCGAAGATGCGTCTCTGGCAGGTGTGATCAGGCTGGCTGTTTGTATTGATGAGGAATGCGCCGGCGTTCGACGGCCACAGGCACCTGCACACGACGGCGGCAAGCGAGCGAAACGGCATCCGCCAGAAGAAAAGCCGTCGTCGCCACCGCGAGAGCACCAATGATTGCCAGTGCGGGACCGGTCACATCAGCCGCTGTACGAGCGAAGATCAGACGGGCAGCCTCGTTGAGTGCAGCAACGAGTGCCGTGGCGAAAACCAGCCAACCCATGCCGCGACGGTTGGCGACAGAGACGCATCCCAGCGAGAGCAAAGCTCCGACGAGCACGTAGATCACAAGCCAGCGGCCAAGTTGCACCGCAGCCACGTCATAGGAACGGGAAAATTGCTGCGCAAACGGCATCCACTGAATCATCGCGTCGCCCTGTGACGAGATCGCCGCATGGGCGCGGGCCGGTGCAGCGTTCATCCATTGCATGGAGGCCCACACAAGGATTGCGATATTCGCCATCACCACCGTCGCCGCCATGGCGGGATGCCTGCGACGTCTCGCCAGCCATTCCCGTGTGTGGTACAGAGGAAAAGCGAGCTTCCGGTAAAAGAAAAACACGGTTGCGATACCCACACTGCGCAGCCAGACGGCCAGCAGTGCGCCTACGAACCCGCCCGCCGTGTTGGTCACGACATCCTTCAACGATGCGATGCGGTCGAGCGTCAGGTTTTGACAGCCTTCGAGTAGCCAGCTCACCAGACCGGCTGCGAGTGTTGCCCCGAGAATATGCGCGCCCGCCGACCACTTGCGTTTTATCAGCGTCAGACGGATCAGTAATCCGAGAGGCGCATAGAGCGCTAGGTTAATCATGATGTCGTTAAGCGCGTTGTTGAATCCCAGCGAGGAATAATCGCCATGCAGCCGGTAGTCCCAACGCGGTTCGATAATCCAGGAGAGCACCATGTTGAAAAGCCACTTCCCATTGCGTGCTTCGGGGTTGATCGCAAAGGGCGTCAGCGTGCCGTAAGCAAGCATCGCAATCCATGCGAAGCTCAGCCAGGCATAGCTAGAGCGTGGCCTTCGCGCAGTATCAGCGGATATCCCTGGATGTGCGGTCGAAGCTGTCATACAGCTTGAAGTATGAAATTTGCGCGTCACCGAGGGAAACAAAAAATGCGATAACCAGCAAAATTAGGGGTTATCGGACGGATTTCCGTATGGATATCCCTGCTCCAGAGCGTATGCGCATCGCACCGCTGGCGACGTTACTAATGACCGGACATCTGACTTACTCGCCTACCAGCTCATAAAAACCTCGGCCTGAGGTTTTCAGTTTTCCTTGTGCGACCAGTTCCTCCCACACCGCGTGAGGAAATTGATTCGGCGGAACAATGGCCACCACTTGCGATCGCTTGCCCGCTGAAAGCGGACTTCGGCCAAGCTTCGATTCTTCGTCCAGCCGTGTGAGTTTCAATCGCTTGCGAAACGCCTTGAGTGCGACTTTGAGCACTTCGGGCGCGGGCTTGCCGTCGGGACCGACTGCTTTGGGATCGAGCTTGCCTTCTTCGGCTGCGGCAACCGGGACCGACGGCGTCGCTGCCGCGGGTACGGTTGCCGTCGGCGTACCGGTTCCCGATTTTGCGACGACAGGCTTGGCGAGCGATAGCTCCCCCACCAGTTTCGCCAACTCCTGCAAATCTTTACCCGCCACGATCCGCGCTACTCGCGCAGGATCAGCCTGAGTCTTCGGCAAAGCCTTGGCGACCACATCCCACATTTTGGCACGATCCTGACCCTCAGCCAGCCACAAGTCGGATACCAGCTCCGAAAGCTTCTGCGTGGTCATCGTGTCCAGATGCTGATAGTACCGGTCAATTTTGGACTTCTGATAAGGCGTAGTCATGGCTGGCTCCTGGGATGACCAGCATAACGGGTACGAGAATCTGCTTCCTCGCCATAAAACCGTCCGCAAGCTGATCCTGCGCCATTACCTATGTTTTGTATGCCTTTCGCTTGCCCTCGACAGCGAAAATGGGGACGATACTTATTGATTTCCATGCTCAATGTCGATCGAGCGAGTGTTCAAGCTGACTGGATGATCCGCCCGTTTGTGAGCAGTCAAGACCGTTGACTGTTGCCACGTTAACGCTGTTCCGCTGCGTATTGCTGTTTGTTCGATAGATTCCGCATTCGGGATTGAAACAAGATGGCAACCGCCAGCAATGTGAACCCTCATCCGAAAGCCGGACGAGCGGCCTTCGTTAAAGCAACCGCCTGGACCTTCGTCGCATTGGTCGCACTGGTCGGGATGAGCATGTGGCTTATTCCCGCAATGCTTCGGCAATTCACTCCTAATCAAGTGCAGGGCACGGTGACACCCGTCGGCCTGCGCCAACACCTCGCGATCCGTTACATCTCCGTACCCAATACTGCGAGCAGCTACGACTCGCAAACCCTGCGTCTCTTTCAAGACCCCGCGACGTGCAACAACCAAACCATGACCTGCGTTTTTGCGGATGGCCGCACGATTCAATTGAAGCCTGATGAGTTGAACCAACTGATCAAAAATCAGACCGGGCAAACGATGGAGTACCTCATCGCACAAGGCACACGAGTCCCCCGCGAGTAATTCACCGCTCAGCAGGCGGAAGCGCGGACGAGTATCAGGCCGTGTGTACGCCCGCGCTAGCTTCAACGGTAACCAGCGATATATCCATCAGTTAACCCGCTGTTTCCCCAACTTGAGGGGACGGAGCATGCGTCCGCGTGCGGTAGTCCCATTGCTTACCCGTGTCAGCCAGAGGTAAGGGAATGCTGCGTAAACGTCCGTAACCGCTTGGAATGGAGCGGCGTTACTTGACGACATGGGAGAGGTCGATAGACTTTTGGTCCCTTCTGCGGCGGTCGCGTTGACGGGTTTCCAGCCTGTCCGTGAACGCTTTGCCGGAGGCCGTTCGAGCGTTTGCCATGAATGAAGAAGATGATGACATCGTTGAAGCTCAGCGCGTCTGACCTACCGGACGCACCCGCCTGGCAAACGGTACGACCCGCTTCCCCGATTCAACCCACACGCGACAGTTTCACCCGCACCCCGCCGCACCCGGAACCCGGCCTCTTGTGCCGCCGGTGACGAGCATCGTAAAAACGAGGAGTCTGAAATGGCCGTTCTGGAAAAAACACGTAACTTCGGCATCTGTGCCCACATCGACGCCGGTAAAACCACCGTCTCCGAACGCATCCTGTATTACACCGGCAAAACCTACAAGCTCGGTGAGGTACACGAAGGCACCGCGACCATGGACTTCCTCCAGGATGAACAGGAACGCGGGATCACCATCCAGTCGGCGGCGACGACCTGCATGTGGCCCCGCAACGGCGTTGACTACACGCTCAACCTCATCGACACACCCGGTCACGTGGACTTTACCATCGAGGTCGAACGCTCACTGCGCGTCCTCGACGGCGCGGTAGCAGTCTTCGACGGCAAGGAAGGCGTCGAAGCCCAGAGCGAAACCGTCTGGCGCCAGGCTGACCGTTACAACGTCCCGCGACTCTGCTTCATCAACAAGATGGACAAGCTCGGCGGAGACTTCTTCTTCTCCTTCAACTCCATTCACGAACGGCTTGGTGCCAACGCCGTCGCAGTGCAGCTACCTATCGGCAGCGGTAACACGTTCGAGGGCGTCATCGATCTGCTGACACTCAAAGCCTACTACTTCGTTGCCGAAAACCTGGGCAAAAAGGTCGAGGAGCGAGAAATCCCCGCGGAGCTGCTCGATCAGGCGAAAGAGTGGCGGCACAAGCTGGCGGAAAAAGCAGCCGAGTGCGATGACAAACTGGCGGACAAATATCTGGCAGAGGAGGAGATCACCGCGGACGAGATTCGTGCTGCTCTGCGCAAGGGCACGATCGCCCAGACGATTTTCCCCGTGTTCTGCGGAGCTGCGCTCCAGAACATCGGCGTGCAAAAGCTGCTCGACGGCGTAATCGACTACCTGCCCAATCCCGCTGAAGTCGCGGAGGTACAGGGTACGGAGATGAAGGACCGGAACCAGAAGATCGTCCGGCCGCACGACGCCAAGGCTCCGTTCTCCGGGCTGGTGTTCAAAGTCGTCTCCGATCAGCACGGCGACCTCACCTACACCCGTGTGTATTCCGGCACGCTCAAGAAAGGCATGCGCGTCCTCAACTCCAACAAGAACCGACGCGAAATCGTCAGCCGCATCTTTGAAATGCACGCCAACAACCGCATCCCTCGCGAGGAATGCTATGCCGGCGATATCGTCGCGCTGGTCGGCCTCAAAGAGAGCATCACAGGCGACACGCTCTGCGATCCTGACAATCCGATCGTGCTCGAACGCATGACCTTCCCCGAACCGGTTATCTCCATGTCCATCGAGCCGTCAACATCGGAGGACAAGGAAAAGCTCGGCAACGCGCTGACCACAATCCGCCGCGAAGACCCCAGCTTCCGCAGCCACTTCGATGAGGAAACCGGCCAGACCATCATCGAAGGTATGGGTGAGCTGCATCTGGACATCATCCGCACCAAGCTCACTCGCGACATGAAGGTCGGCGTGAACGTCGGCAAGCCGCGCGTGGCGTACAAAGAGGCAATCGCTGGTAAAGCCGAGGCACGCGGCCTGCACAAAAAGCAGACTGGCGGACGTGGACAATTCGGCGACTGCATCATCACCGTCGAGCCGTTCACCAAAGAGGAAGCCGAAGCTGCGGAACTCGATTTCTCCGATCAGTTGGCCTTTGAGAACAAAATCATCGGCGGCGCGATCCCGAAGGAATACATCCCCAGCGTCGAGGCCGGCTGCCGCGATACCGCCAAGGCAGGCGTGCTCGCGGGCTTCCCGATTCTCGGCGTAAAGGTCACGCTCATCGACGGCTCGTATCACGACGTGGACTCATCGCAGATCGCCTTCGAGCTGGCGGGCCGACTGGCATTCCAGGAAGCCACCCGAAAAGCGGGGCTGCAACTCCTCGAACCGATCATGAAAGTTTCGGTGACCACCCCTGACGAATTCCTCGGTCCGGTCACGGGTGACCTGAACCGCCGCCGCGGAATCATCATGGACACCGTGCAACGCGCCAACACGCGCATTGTGACGGCGGAAGTTCCGCTGTCGGAAATGTTCGGCTACGTAACCTCCCTGCGAGGCATGAGCCAGGGTCGCGCCAGCTCGGTCATGGAGCCGCTGGCGTACCGCCCGGTCCCGCCGAACATCGCCAAGATCGTGCTCGAAGGCGCAGGCAAAGACGCGGGGTCGAAGAAGAAGTAAATCAACATCGTGTTGATTGACTCTGCATCCGCAAACAATCCGACGCGGATTGAAATCTCATACTCAGCTACTAGACTGGCACTCGATGGCACTGAGTCCCGTACACACCGGCTTGAAGCGGCGGTGTCGCAACCTTCGGTGGTCGATCTGGCAACGCATCCGCCCGCTGCGGCCGATGGTTTTGCCGTTTGATGGAAATCTGAAGCTGGTAGCGCGGCCGATCGACCGGCTGGGGCGCTCGGTCTATCTCAATGGTTACAGCGACCGCGAACATGCGACCCTGCTCAACCATTTCCTCAAGCCCGGCATGACCTACGTGGACGTGGGGGCGCACCTGGGGCAGTTCACGTTGATGGCTGCGCAACGTGTCGGCCCCAGTGGTCACGTCCACGCCTTCGAAGCCACCTCAGACACTTACGATCTGCTGGCGCAAAGCATCGCGCTTAACGGGTTCACCTGGGTCAAAGCCAATCACACCGCGCTGTTCGACCATCCCTGCGTGGTCAGGCTTAACGTGTGTATCCGCGGCAAGGGTGAGTTCAACTCGGTAAGCAAACCTCTGCGACCGGAGGATCAAGTCGTCGGAACTGAAGAAGTGCAGGCGATCACCCTCGACGATTACTGCCGACAAAATCAGGTGGAACACGTGGACCTGGTCAAAATCGATGTCAACGGTCCCGAGCGCGAAGTGATCCGTGGCGGGCGGGAAATACTCGGCAAGCCCGGTAAGCGAATGATGGTGATTGAGTTCCTTGATCTCGATCCGACGCCCGGTCACATCACGACTGCCGGGTTGCGCCAGGAAATCGAATCGCTGGGTTATCAGCTCTTTAACTTCGATCCGGAAACGATCAAACTCACGCCCGCGCCGATGAAAGACGACTATCGCATCACGGAAAATCTTGTCGCCATCAAAGAACGATGACGGACAGGTGCAAGTCGCACAGTATCAGCGGACTGTTGATTACGGCTGATTAAAGAACCGCGCCGAACTTGCGCTTTCGTGCCGCGTAGCTTCGCAAGGCCTTGTGCAACTCTCCGACGTTGAAATCCGGCCAGCACACATCAGCGACGTAAAGTTCCGCATAGCTGATCTGCCAGAGCAGATAATTGCTGATGCGCATTTCGCCCGCGGTGCGCACCAATAGGTCGGGATCAGGCCAGGGTGATGTGTAGAGGTGGCGGGAAATCGTCTCCTCGGTGATCGCTTCGGGTGAAAGTTCGCCGCTTTTCACCTGGGTGGCGATGTCGCGCACCGCGTCGGTGATCTCCGCACGCGAGCCGTAGTTGATTGCCAGCACCAGCGTCATGCCGGTGTTGCGGCCGGTCTCCTCCAGCGTGCGGTCGAGTTCGTCGAGCACCCGCGATGGAAGCCCATCCCTGCGACCGATCTGGGCGAACTTGACGTTGTTCTCCATCAACTCCGCCCGCTCGGCGATGAGATACTCGACGTAGAGGTCCATCAGAAAATTGACCTCATCAGCAGGTCGCTTCCAGTTTTCCATGGAGAACGAATAAAGCGTGAGCACGTCGAGTTCGAGACGGGCACATTCGGTCACGATGCCGCGGACGGTCTTCGCGCCTTCCTGGTGGCCGAGCATCCGAGGTTTACCCCGGCTCTGCGCCCACCGGCCGTTACCGTCCATGATGATGGCGATATGTCGGGGTAACGCTTCACGAGGCAACCCGAGCCGCGCATAAGATGCGGCTGTCTGCTCGGCGCGTGTCAACGGGCGGGTGGGCGGAGTTTGCGTGTGCGCGGAAGGCATTTGTCTGAATCTTACGGCCTGTGGAGCGGATAGTTCAGTGATCCATGCACAAAAGCTCAAACCCGGAAAAACAAGTCACTCGAATGTAACACATCAAAAGCTCGTCATGACCCCAGTTTTCGCGATGCTGCGACCCAACGTGCAGGTCGCTCTGCGGCACTCATCACCTCAATGGGTCAGAATCTGATCACGCCGACGACCGACGCATACCAGTTTGATCGGCACACGGACG
The DNA here is from genome assembly GCA_020851465.1 of Phycisphaeraceae bacterium. NCBI lineage: Bacteria > Pseudomonadati > Planctomycetota > Phycisphaerae > Phycisphaerales > Phycisphaeraceae > Phycisphaeraceae bacterium. The sequence continues at coordinate 34,790 of JADZCR010000016.1, forward strand.
AAATCCTCAACACACTCCACATACCGCCGGGCCTGAGCGGGCAGGTCTGCGAAGCTCGTGCAGGCACTGATGCTCTGCTCGAACCCTTCAAACTCCTCATAAACCGGCTCAACCTGCGCGAGTACCTCCGCATCGGCGGGGAATGCGTCGAGCATCCGGCCCTGATGGCGATAACCGACACAAGCCTTGATCCGTGGCAGGCCGGCAAGCACCGCAAGCCCGGTCGAAGCGATCGCCGTCACGCCGCTGATCGCAGTGGTGTATCGCGTCGCCACCAGGTCGAGCCATCCGATGCGGCGCGGCCGGCCGGTTGTCGTGCCGAATTCGTTGCCGGTCTTGCGAATCCGGTCCGCCGTTTCACCGGACAATTCCGTCGGGAAGGGCCCGCCACCGACTCGACTCGTGTAGAGCTTGACTATGCCTACGACATTTTTCAGTGTCGATCCGGGCAGCCCCGTACCCGTGAAAACACCGGATGATGAACACGATGAACTGGTCACAAACGGATACGTTCCGTGATCGACATCCAGCAATGTCGCGTTCGCACCCTCAAAGAGAATTTTTTTACCTGCCGCCACCGCGTCATGCAGGAGCCGGGTTGTGTCGGTGATGTGCGGGCGGAGCCGCTCAGTGTATCCGAGATATTCATCCGCGAGCTTCTCTGCATCAAACGGTGTGAAGGGTTCACCACACTGTGCGGCAAGCGCAGCGAGCATGGGATTTTTCACTTTGACAATATGTGCCAACCGGGAATGGAGATGTGCCGCATCGAGCAGATCGACCACCCGGATCGCGGTGGACCGAAGTGCTTTGTCAGCGTAGCAAGGGCCGATACCCCGACCGGTGGTGCCGATTTTCGCATCATCTCCGCGAGCCATTCCCAGCGCACGGTCCATGAGTTGATCCTGCGTTTTGTGGTATGGAAAGACGACGTGCGTGCGGGTCGAGATACGGAGGTTGTCGCCCACCGTCACGCCGCGCTGACGCAGACCGTCGATCTCCTCAAGGATTTTCGCCGGATCGAGCACGACGCCGTTACCGACGACGTTGGTTTTGTCAGAATAGAGGATGCCCGATGGCAGCAGATGCAGCGCGAACTTTTCTTCCTTACCGCCGGGTGAAACGATGGTGACAGAGTGGCCGGCATTGGCACCGCCGTTGTAGCGGACGATGTAGTCAAACCGCCGCGCGAGCATGTCAACGATCTGCCCTTTGCCCTCATCACCAAACTGGCAGCCGACAACGGCACTGTGCCCGTCGATCTGGAGACCGTTATCACCGGCGGGAGTCGGGTTACCTCGCTCACGAGGCGGAGTAGGCGTTGCGACAGCGGATGAAGCATCGGATCGTTTGGTCATGGTAAATCCCAGCAATAGGCGGGTCGCGAACCAAGCGATTGTAGCAGAATCACGGCTCAGATCGTCCGAGGGGTGGTTGCGACGGCGGCGAAATAAATCTCCCCAGCTCGGTGCCTGATGCTGCATGTTCGGTCACAGTAAAGCTGTGCCATTGGATGGGTTTTTCGTTAGATTGATCGAATCGGATACTGTGTATCCGATCGCAGTCGCGGAGAATCTGAGCCGGAAACGCAGTCTCCGGTTCTGACTATTGCTTCACCATCATTAACTCCACCGATCACACCCATGCCTCCACAGATCATCCAACCCCGCAGCGTTCACAGCACCGCCGGCGTCGGCTACTCTCACGTAGCACGAACAGGCAACACCCTCTATATCGCAGGCCAAGTCGCGCTGGATAAAAACGGTGTGCTCGTCGGCAAAGGTGATATCGAAGCTCAGGCCCGCCAAGTTTATACCAACCTCCTCGCGATCCTCGAAGAGTTCGGCGGCGGGTTGCAGAACATCGCCAAGCTCACCACCTACCTGACCGACCGTGCCCATCTCGCGGGCTTTCGCATCGTGCGAAATCAGACTTTGAAAGACCCTTTTCCACCAAACACACTGGTGTTTATCAGTGGTCTGGCGCAGCCGGATTATCTGATCGAAATCGAAGCCGTCGCTGTGCTGGACGGGTAATGCCGCTCGTCTGACAAATAAAAAACTGCTTACGCTCAGCCACGGAACCCGATTTTCAGTTCATCCAGCTAAGCGGGCGCCCATCATCAAAGCTCAACCTGCTGAGGTTGATTTCTGCACCACCCAATGCGGCGGTGAGTATGGAAAGGTTCACTCTCCTGCCAGCTTCACCACCGCGACCTTCAGAATTCCATGCTTCGCCTTCAGGCCGTCGATCAGGTTCGTCGGCGGGTCGCCGTCAACCTTCAGCACCATCAGGGCTGTGTCACCCCGACGACTGATCGCCATGTCCGCGATATTCACGCCTGCCTTGCCGAACTCCGTGCCCACCATGCCGATCTGGCCGGGTACGTCCTGATTCTGGATCAACACCATCGAGCCGGCGGGGACGATATCCATGAAGTAGCCGTTGATCTCGACGACACGCGGCCGCATGTCCTGATACACACGGCCGACGATGCGCCGCGTCTGATCGCCGTGCGGTGTGGTCGCGTCCACCGCGCCGGCTGGCCCCTTGATGATGATCGCCAGATGCGGGCCGGCTTTTGACGCGCCGCTGGGGTCTTCCACCTTCACCGTCGCCAGCTTGATGCCGCGCTGCTCAGCCACATGCTTGACGTTGACGATGTTCAGCGGCACATCCAGGTGACCCTGAAGCAAGCCCACGAGACTCATCCGCTCGATTGTGCCAGCCGCGGGTGACAGCTCCGCGCCGGCCAGCTCGAATGTCACGCTTGCGATGCCGCGTGTAATCATCGGACTGATGAGCTTGGCCATGCGCTGTGCCAGATCGACAAAGCGCATCTGTAACGGATCGAGATCGAGCCGCAGACCTCCCGCGTTCACCGCACCGTGAATACTCTCGCCGCGCAGAAATGACAAGCACGACGCCGCTGCGTCCACACTCACCGCCTGCTGTGCCTCAACGGTGCTGGCACCCAGGTGCGGCGTGAGCAGTATTTTCGCGTGTTTACGCAACGGGTTGTCAGCAGTCGGCGGCTCGGATTCAAACACATCCAAAGCCGCCCCACCGCACTGGCCAGCTTCAATGGCCGGGATCAGCGATGACTCATCCACCACACCGCCTCGCGATGCGTTGACCACCAGCACGCCTTTGCGGCACTTGCAGAAACTTTCCCGGTTGAGCAGCCCACGCGTCTGATCCGTCAGTGGCACGTGAAACGTCAATATGTCCGCATGAGGCGCCAAGTCGATGAAGGATGGAAACATCTTCACTTTGCCGTCCATCGCGGTCGGCTGAGCGTAAAAAGGATCGTAAGCGACGACCTGCATGCCGAACGCCAGCGCCCTCTCGGCGACGGTTCGACCGATGCGTCCGAAACCGACGACGCCCAGCACCTTGCCCGAAAGCTGCCTGCCGTTAAACCTGTTTCGGTCCCAACCGCCCTCAGCCATCGTCTTGTAAGCCGGGCCGATGTTCCGTGCTAAGGCCATCAGCAGGGCAAACGCATGTTCGGCTGTCGTGATGGTGCTGGCCTCGGCGGAGTTGACGACGAGAATACCGCGTGAGGTGGCCGCTTCCAGGTCGATATTGTCCACACCCACTCCTGCCCGCGCGATGATCCGCAGGCGGCCGGGATTTTCCAGCACCTTCGCCGTCACCGTCACGCCGCTGCGCACGATCATCGCGTCGTGCTCACCGGCTATCGCGGCCAGCTCAGGCTCTTTCAATCCCGGCTTATTCACCAGCTCCACATCAGGCTGGGAACGCAGGTAATCGAGGCCTTCATCGGCGAGTTTATCGGCGGCGAGAATTTTGAACTTGTCCGGCATATTCAACTCACATTGCAGCAAGACTCCAGCGCGGAACTTGCGCGAAGACTACTTTAGTCTCTGACGGCCTCAAACGCCCTCGCTGCGGCATCAATCGTCCGATCAATCACACGGTCCTCGTGAGCGGTACTCACAAACCACGTCTCATATTGACTCGGCGGAAGCACGATCCCCGCGTCGATCATCGCGCCGAAAAACTTCGTAAACGCGTTCGTGTCACTCTGACGGGCGTCCTCGTAATTCCGCACCGGGCCGGCATGGAAAAACGGACAAATCATAGAGCCGACACGCGAGAGATGAACGGGAACACCCGCGCTGCGAGCAGCAGCATCGAGTCCGCGAGCCAGCCGTGCCGAGGCGCGTTCGAGTCGCCGATACGCCTTGCCGTCGCGCAGCACCCGGAGCGTCGCAAGGCCGGCCGCCATCGCCAGCGGATTGCCGCTGAGCGTACCCGCCTGATACATCGGGCCGTCCGGCGCAACGGAAGACATGATTTCACGGCTGGCACCATAGGCGGCACAGGGAAGCCCGCCGCCGATCACTTTGCCCAGACAGGTGATATCCGGCTTGACGCCATAGAGCGTCTGGGCGCCTCCGTAGGCCACGCGAAAGCCGGTCATCACTTCATCGAACAGCAACAACGCCCCATGCCGAGTCGCCAGCCGTCGCAGACCCTGCAAATATCCCGGAGCCGGCGGCACACAACCCATATTGCCCGCGACAGGCTCAATCGCGATGCAGGCGATTTTTTCTCCCTGCTGAGCAAAAAGTTTCGTCATCGCAGCCAGATCGTTGAAGGGAACCAGCAGCGTGTCCGCGATCGCTGTCGTCGGCACGCCCGCCGATCCGGGTACGCCGCAGGTGGCTGCCCCACTGCCAGCTTCGGCAAGCAGCGCGTCAGCGTGACCGTGATATCCGCCCGTGCATTTGACGATCCTGCTCCTGCCCGTCACCGCTCGCGCCAGCCGGATTGCGCTCATCGTTGCTTCCGTGCCGCTGTTCACAAAACGCACTTTCTCGATCGACGGCAGCGCGTCGATGACCATTTCCGCCAGCTCGCTTTCCGCTTGCGTGGGCATGCCAAAGCTGGTGCCGCGTCTGGCAGCCTGTGCGACGGCTTTGATCACCGTCGAGGGCGCGTGCCCCAGGATCAGCGGGCCATAGCTGCCGACGTAATCGACATATCGCCGCCCGTCGAGATCGGTGACAAACGCACCGCGTCCTCGGGTGATGAAGATAGGATCACGGCCGACGGATCGGTATGCGCGTACGGGGGAATTGACGCCGCCGGGCAGGAGCTTTTTTGCTCGGACGAAGGCACGCGAGGATTTTGCGTATCGCGGAGCCTGAGTTTTTGGCATAAGAACGGGAGTTTATCAGAGTAAAAAAAGACGTGGCCCGCCGCTGCGAGCCACGTCGTGTGAAATCCGTGATTTAAGGTCTGCTCGGCGAATCAATCACCGCTCGGAGCGATGGCGTCGGAGCATGAGCAGGCCGCCTGCCGCCAGCAGTGCGAGGCTCGCCGGCTCAGGGATAAACAGGTTGGTCAGCTTCACCTGGCCGCCGCTGGCGACCAGAGCGTCGTAGTAGAGCCGCCCCGTCGAGGTATCCACATCAATACCCACGAGATTCGGTGTGCCGATGAGACTACCCGTGTAGGTGAAGATCACCAGATCCTGCGTCAGGTCCGTATGACCGTAGATGTGCAGCGTGAAATCATTGAGCGTCAGGTCGCCGTTGACCTGCACCGTGCCCGGCACGCCGGTCAAATCGATGCCGATATCGATCGAAGTGGCGGTAGCGAGCGGGTCCGCCAACTGCGTAAAGCTGCCCACGGTCAGCATCGGGTCGCCCAGATCGATCGCTGAACCGTTGGTGACGTAGAAATCACCCGCCATGTCGAGGTTCTGGGCGAGCTTGATGTTTCCCTTGTCGGCTGACGAGTTACCGACGCGGATATCAACGGTCGAGTTGAGATGACGGTCAATGGAGATATTCCGGGCGGTCGCCGGGCTGCCGTTGAAGATGATCGTGCCGTCGGTGTAGCTGTCCGCGCTGTCAGCACCGTAATCGGTAAAGTTTCCACCGACCGAAAAAGTCGAATTACCCAGAGAAAGCGGGTTGCCGCTGGTAGGTGCGTAGATCACCACGTCGGACTTGACACTCTGCGCCCAATTATTGACCAGGCTCATGGCTCCCTGGGTCGGGTTTCCACTTTCACCGATATCCATCTGGTAGGCCTGTTGATCGCCATAGGTGTACATCATCACCGAGTTGGTCAATACGAGGCGGCTGCCGGGCATCCAGTTGTTGGTGTTACCGCCGGACCACATCCAACCCGAGGCTTTAATGGTCACGCCCGATTCGATGATCGAGTGGTAAATCCCCGGCCCGTATGAATCGACAATGCTGCCGCCCGGCACGGAGTTCTTGAACGTCACATAGTCGTAGGTACCGATGTACGCACCGAGGGTGTAACCGTTCAGGTCGATCACCATCTTAGAAGCATCACCCGTGGTGTTGTTCACCGTGAACGTCCAGGGGTATCCATACTGATAAAGATTCCCGCCAAGCTTCAGGGTATTGACCCCCGAGCTGGTGGGTGTCTGCGTCATGGTGAACTCAAACACGTTGCTGGTAACAGTCGGCGTAGTGATGGTACGGTCGCCGGTCGTCTCGCCGATGATGACCTTATCGCCCGCCGGGTAGTATTGGCCGATCTGTCCGGGGATCACACCCGTTCCCGTGAGCGGAGTGGGCACTGTCGAATCGGTGTAGGTCCAGTTGCTGCCGTCGTACCAGTCATAATTGCCCGCCGTCCCACCTGAAAAATTGAATGTGACGGGGTTAACCAGGGCGTGGGCTGGGAGCGTACCAGTCAACAGTGCGAGGCCGACAGGAAGTAGAACACGGGCACACTTCGACGCAGCGCGGGAACGAGCCATGATCCTTCTCCTTCAGTTGATGCTGACCACAGGGCACGAGTTCGACCTACCGCATTCCGTTGCCGGCGTATCATCACCGGCTGCGGAAACCCCGGAAGAATAAGAGCGGACAAGTGAATTACCGATTTGTGCGACGGCGGAGCAAGAGCAGACCACCCGCCGCCAGCAGAGCAAGGCTCGCCGGCTCAGGGATTTCCAGCCGCAACACGTCGTTGCCACCGATTGAACGGATGCCGTAGAAATAATCTCCCGCTCCCAAGCCAAATCCCGCCATCAGCGAATTCATGTTGTCCGATGCAGCAGCATACACGATGGATGGGGCAGTGACAAGGTCAAAATATTCAACCGGGCCCGTCGCATGAGGCGTATAACCGCCGAGGACGGAGTAGAACAAATCTCCGTTAATGGTTACCACGCCATTCGTTACGGTGATTGTGTCGTTGTCCAGAGGTGCGCCGTTGAGGCCGAACTCCATGTCGATACCCCCACCTAGATTAACAGTGAGGTTCCCGTCGCTGATAGTCAGATCACCGTAGGCGGCACTGGCGGTCAGATCACCCGGACGGATGCGGCCATAGGTGGTGTCATCCGAAGTGTCACCGGCTGTACCAGCGTTGTTGAGGAGGCCGACGTTGACATCGAGGCTCAAAGCTCCGACCGCTCTGGTGATCGAACCGTTTCCTCGGAGGATACCGCCAACATTGACCACACCCGCCTGACCCGACGAGCCGACCCGGAGCGTGCCGGTATCGAGCGTCACGGTGCTCTGATCGATGGTCGCGGATGCAGCCAGCCGCTTGGCGTTGATGGTCATCGTCTGGGCGACGGTCATCAGCGCGCCGTTCTTCACGGTGATCGAGCCGTTGCCGTCGTTGCCGTTGGTGACGCCCATCGTCAGGTTACGGAAGTTAAGAGAAGAGGTCGCGCCGTCCACGGTGACCCTGGCAAAAGTCGAGTCGCCGGAATAGAAGCGGTAATAGCCCATCTGCACATCGCGTGCGGTCCAGCTGCCGCCGGTATCGATGACCGTTTCCGACGGATTGAAGTAGCTATAAGTCCCGTCGTTGGCTTCGACGATGCCGCCCGACTGCACGTTGAAGTAGGCAACGCCCGGAGTTTGTGCCGTATTGAGCGTGTGCGCGTGGAATTTGCCACCGTTGGTGACATTGATCGTCGCCCCGCCGTTGACCTGCGTGAATTGTCCGCCGCCAGCCTGGTAGGTGTTGAACTCCGAGCCGGCACCATCAATGTTCACGGTGGCGGTTGATCCGTTGTAACCGTTGGCGATGAAGACGTTGCCGGAATGTTCCAGCTTGGCCGCAAAACCCAGTGAGTCGTCGATGTTAAGTGTGACCGTGGAGATCGGGGGCGCACCGGTGCCCTGACTGATCAGCAGCGCAACGTAAGGCGCGTCCCCGGAGTTGAGGAAGTTGCGCATCGAGTTGGTACCCGCCACGGAGCTGGAGACGGTGACCTCCGCGGTTTCCCCGGCGAGCGTCCCGATGCGGGCACCATCGCCGAAGTTGTAGGTCGTAATCGCGTCACGGGCGATGAGGCTATATCCCGACAGATCAAAAATAATCTTGTCCGAACCGATGCGATACCAACTGGTATTGATATCTCCGGTCAGACCGACGGTGTACGGAGAGCCGGCGTTGTTATTGAAAAGAATGAAGTCGGTCGAGCCGGGCACGCTGTCAGTCCCCTCGCCGGGAATAGAGTTGCCGTCGCTATCCCAGTTGGTGAGGCTGTTGACCGTGCCATTGAGCGACGGATTGGCGAGCCAGTTGTGATCGAGTGCCAGGGCCGGCGTTCCGACCGCGGCAGCTGTCATGAGGCTGGCGAGCAACGTTCGAGTCGAGAGGTGAATCTTGCGAGACATGCTGGTTCTCCCTTGTTTGGTATCAGTCAACTACTGTTACATGAGTTCTCTGCAAAACACCTCCCGCGGTTTCCCGCAGGAGGTGCGGATGGAGCATTGTTTAAGTCACCGGACCGAGCGACGGCGGAGCATGAGCAGGCCGCCTGCCGCCAGCAGAGCAAGGCTCGCCGGCTCAGGGATCAGGGTCGCGGTGATCGTCAGATTGACCGGATCGCCACCGCCGTCGAGTGTTCCTGAAATCGTGCTGAAGGTTGAGTTGCTCGGCCCGCCGGTGGTGACGAACCAGTACAGGTCGCCCGCCTGCGCCAGCTTCGGCGCCCAGTTCACGTCGCCGACAACCACGGATCCAGCCCAGGGAGATCCGTCACCCTTGACCGCATCGCCGGTCGCACCAAAGGTCTGATTCTGGAGGTTTTCAAAATCCGCCAGGAGTTGTCCCGCGTTGCCCGGCGTCAGGACGATGTCGAACGTGTATTCCCAGGTGGTCGGCCCGCTCTGTACCGTTACGGCGTTGAACACCGGCTGCTGGTAGGAGACATAAATCGCACCCAAGGAATGATCGGACTCGACCTTGAAGTGGGCAATGATGCTCTTGGGCGAAACCGACAGGCCGGAGAAACCCGCGTACTGCTCATATCCGGGCATCGCTGATGTCGTGCCATCGCCTACGAAGAACGCATAGTCCTCAGTGCTCTGTCCGGGGTTGTAAAGATTGTCCACCGAGACGTAGCCAGGCAGTGCCTTGATTATCTGCGGCCCTGCATTCGCACCGATGGAATAGGGAGGGAAGGAACCGTAGATGTAATACACCCCCGTCTGACCGCTCACGTTCGCTACGTTATTGGCGTTGTAGGTGACCGTCTGGGTGTTCATGTAGATCGTGGAATCACCCGGAGTAAAACCGGTGGCCATCGAAGCCGGGCCGGTGTTGTACTGGTTATTCGAGACAAAGACGACTTCATCGCCCGTGGCACCGGTGATGAAGTAGCTATCGCTGCTCCCTGCACCGCTGTTGTGATACCAGTCCATGCCATAGGTCGTGTTGGGCAGCAACGTACCTAGGTTGATCGATGCGCCGGGGCTGCTGAAGCTTTGATAGACCAACGGGTTTACCCCGTCGCCGATCTGTAAGCCTGCGTGGGCTGGGTAACCGTTGAGATCAATCGTGATTCCAGCTCCTGCAAGTGATGTGGAAGCGGCCAGTGCGAGTGAGGCGACAATGAGTTTTCCAGTGCGACGCATGATGAGTTCTCCATCCGTTAAGGGTTTCGAGGTGCTCCAGACCTGAATGCTTTTTCAACTGCTGACCACACCACGAGTGCGGCAGCCATGTTTTATTCCGGATCAGATCAACCGTGCTTATTGGTTGCCGGCCGATCTGACTCAGGGTGCAACACGCATCCTGACGGGATCAGGTAATACGAACGCCATGCCACAGCCAGCATCCGAAGCGAATTTTTCGGAGCTGACCACGCAGCTTGGACTTAAAACGATTTTTTCGACTAATTCGAGAGAAACGTCTCTTAGCATTTGGCTCAATCTCCCCGCCAATCAGACCAACGGAATATTACCTCATAAATCCGAAAAATGTATCATAATAACACTTATTTTGTTTGCAAACAATATATCTTCAACGCTCATAGAGCTTTGAAGAGAGTCGTGTCGTTTCGATACAGGCGTCGTGTTCCGAAACCTCAAACCAGCACCAGAAACGTCGCTTGGCGAACGATTCCTGGCTGGCCGGGATGGAACTGATTTCCAAAGTTATTCGCTTCAAACGAAGCTGCATCGCCCGCTCAATCAACGAGCTAAACGACACACGCTCAGGTCGGCAAAACGACCTCGGACCAGTTCAACGAAAGACCGAAACGACTCTAAGTGTTGTTTAATCAAATAATTGGTTCAGGCCATCAAAACTCCTTTCTTTCATTGAAATCTGGTTCAGAAGCTGGAAATCCAGCCTGTCGATCCGCTGCCAGCTCGCTGCCGGCAGCTAACGCTTCACGCAAACCAGGCAGCACCGACAAGGTGCTGCAGCTCTTAGCGGGATGCGCCTTCAAGCGCAGCTTGAAATGGCTTTAATGCAAAGTTGATGCCCAAAGGCAACCAGTCCGGAACACCACTTGAAAATATCGGACTACCTTTGATATGTTTTGCTCAGCTTGGGTCGGCCACGCCTCGACGGCAGCCGTCTGTCGGTGAGATTGCCGCAAATTGTCACAAGTCACTTGCACTTAATTCAGTATCAAAATAATACATTTTTTCGAAATTCCTCTTGACACCGCCATCAATACGGATCAAGCTAGTTGGAGTTATCGCACCAACAATACAGCCCTGCGTAGGGCCAAGGGAAAGGAGAATCATCAGTATGCGTATGTCACTCAAGCTTCTAGGCGGTTTCGCAACACTTCTGCTGGCGGGGGTTAGTCCTTCCGTCGTGTTCCCCGCCACCGTCCCCATCGAACTGACCAACCACACCACGGACAACACCCTTTACCCGGGCGACACCCGTGCAGACGGCGCGACCTCCGAAGTAGCCTTTGTAAACGACTTTGATCAGACGCTCTCCACCAAAATGGAAGTCACCACGGGTGGCTTGGGAACCTCCAAAGTCGGGCCGTTCTTTTACCAAAGCGCTTCCTACAATCCCGCTGCACCAGTACCGATCGGCTTCATTGGTGATCTGAAAGCCCTGACTTACGACTGGTACCGTGAAAGCCCGGATTCCATCCCCAAGACAAACGCCTGGTACTCTGCGGCTATTCGTATTTATGTCGGCATTGACAGCCCCGCCAGCCCGACCGGCGAGCTGATCTGGGAAAACGCCTACAACGAGTCCTACGAGTTCACCGCTGCCGACGACACCTGGGTCAACAATTACGATATCGTCGATCAGGGTGTTACGAACGGCTCCTCCGCAGGTCGGTTTTATCTGCGAGCTGATCCGGATGGAGCTGGTGCGTCTCCAAGGCAGAATTACGGTGACTCCAGCGGCTTCACCCTGGCGCAGTGGCTCGCGCCCGTCACCGATCCGACGAGCGTTCGCTTCCTCAACCCGACCTGGCCAACGGTCAGCGTTGACAGGTACGTCTATGGCGTCACGTTCTCCGTCGGCAGCGGTGCCCCGGTTGGCGTCGGCTACGTAGATGATGTCACGCTCTTCATCCCTGAGCCGGCGAGCCTCTCGCTCCTGGCTGCAGGCGGCCTGCTCATGCTCCGTCGCCGTCGCGCCTGAGTCAGCAGGTTACGAGCAACACGATTCCTCCAAAGCCGACCCCGCAACGGGTCGGCTTTTTTCATGGTGTGAATCTGCTGATTCGCCGCGCAGATCACGACCGCGCGGACCGCCGCATTCCTGCGACAGCGCGGAGGGCATTGCCGCATCGCGTTCGGAGGAGAGGACGCAGACGGTTTATCGCGATTCTTTCCGGCCAGTGCGTCGAGTAGCGGCTGGGCAGACCAGCACAAGGGTGCCCAGTGCCAGGAGCGCCACGGATGCCGGCTCAGGCACAACCACCGAACCATAGAGGCCGAAGACCAGGTCGAATGCCGAGCGATCACCCCGCGGCGACCAGACCGACCAGTTATTGGCAGCGGTACTCACGATGGGAAATGAAACTGTCGTCCCGCCCCAGTTGGTGACCGACGCTCCGGCTACGCCATCCGAGCGGTCAGCCCTGAACTTGTAAGCCTGACTGCCCGTGCCGCTGAACTCGGTAGTAAAGAGATAGGTCTGGCCCTGCGTCAGCGTGGCTGTCTGGTCAAACGAAAAGGTATGAACGGCGCCATCGGCATCGGCGGGAGTCATGGTCGCCGTCGCCAGGACGGTACCGACCGAATCCCGCAGGCGGAGGAGAAGGTTGTTCGTAGGCGGTGTTGCACTGAGGGCGGCGGCGAACGTCACCTCCGTAATTTCCACCTTGGCGCCTGCAGGAACTTCCTTGTCCGTGATCACAAACTGTTCGCCGTTGAAACTCGTGGCCGTGCTGCTGAGGAAACCGTTAGCTGGCGCCCCCCAACTGGTGTAGGGTTGACCGGGGCCGACGATGATGTTCGAGCCGTCAGCCAGGACGAAGAAGGGATCCTTGCCTGTGGTCCACGCGCCGCCGTTGACCTTCGCCAGACTGTTGAGGCTGGTGTCGCCGGCGCGGTCGTAGGGGCGGATGGCGTTGTTGGTACTGCTGCCGTAGATCGCAAAGGAGGAAGGCCCGCCGAGGTCCACCGGCTCGACGACGAGGTGATAGACCGTGTTGGCGGTGAGGCTGACGGCAGTGAACGAGGCACTGGGGCGTCCAGCTGTCGGGTTAAAAACGCCGGGAGTATTGAGCCAGGTGCCGCTGGGGACGCCTGACGCATCGGTCTGGATGCCGATACGGGCGGTGGGGGTTCCGACCAAGCCGCTGTAATAGAGGTAGGCGTTGTCGGCGGTGAAGCTCTCCAGAGCAGTAAAGCGTGCGGAGTAGGCGTCGTCGAGCGAGTTGATCGCCACCGCGGGTGAATAGGAGTCCCAGGTCTCAGGGTGGCCGAACACGCCGCTGTCACCATAGTTGTAAACCGGGGCGGCACTGACCACAGACGGAACTGCCGCCATCGCCGCGGCAGCCAGTAACGGCACCAAGCCGCGGAGGTGACTCGATCGGGTCTCTGCCTTCATCTTTTTCCTTCCCTTCCCATGAATATGGCAAAGCATGGCTCACCAAGTTTAAGCCCAAACACCACAAAATCCAACCGTTTTAGTTGGGTTTTTTAATAATTATTTGCTTGCGGGACGTGTGTCCGGAGATTGATCAAAATCCGCACGCAGACGCGAACCTCAGGCGGGTTTGGTGACGAGGAACGGCCCAAGCGCCAGCGCGTCAAGATCGCTTTTGACCAGTGTGTCAATCGCGATCTGCGGCGTGCCCACGATGGGGAACCCGTGCAGGTTGAAGCTCGTGTTGAGCACTGCACCAAGTCCGGTGATGGCCTTGAACTCCTGAATGATTTCGCGATAGGACGGGTTAAGCTCGTTGACGATCTGCGGCCGTACCGTCAGATCGAATGGGTGCATGCCGGCGATGAACGCGTTCTCCGCATTGTTGCGCGTGTCGAAAGCCTCGATCATCCAATACGGCCAGCCCTTGAGGTTTTTGATGTATTTGTCCGCCTCCTCCTGAAGCATGGAGGTGGCAAAGGGCATCCAGAAGTCGCGGTATTTGATGGCGAAGTTGAGCTTGCGGATCTGCCGCAGATCGCGCGGGTCCGCCAGGATGGAGCGATTTCCCAGTGCGCGAGGGCCAAGCTCTTCGCGGCCATTGAAACGCGCCACGATCTTCCCTGACGCGAGCAGTTGCGCAACCTGTTTGGCGGGCTGAGTCATGCGCTCAAACGGCAGGCCCGACTCACGCGCCGCCTGCTCCATCTCCGCCTCAGTGAACTCGACGCCTAGATACATGTCGCGGGGCAGGTCGAATTGCGGCGGGATGTTGCGCTGTTTGCACAGATCGAGATAACCCAGAATCGCCGCACCGACCGGCGAGCCGCCATCGTCACTGGCGGGATAGGCGTAAAACGCCTCGACTCCGGGCATCTCGCGGATGAGCTTGTTGGCTTTGACGTTCAGAAACGCTCCGCCTGCACAGGCGATGCGGTTGAGACCCGTCGCTTTGCGGGCGTTGGTCACCCACTGGATCATCAACTCCTCGAACACCTGCTGACAACCAGCCGCAGTGTTATCAAAGCGCTGACAGTAGAGACGTTTGGAAATATAGCGTTGCAGCGGTTCGGCGATCCGACCCGTGCGGTTACGGAACTCCAGACCCTCAACCTGAAACATGCCCCGGAGAATCGGCGCGACGTATTCCGCCTGACCATACGGAGCCATGCCCATCACCTTGTACTCGTGCTCCCAGGGCTTGAGGCCCATGTGACGGGTGATGGAGGAGAACATCCAGTTGGCGGGGCTGTGAAACTTCGGCGTCTGCGCGATGACGCGGAGGTCGTGACCGCTGCCGACATTCACAGTCGCGCACAGGCCGTCACCTGCGCCGTCGAGCGTGAGCACGATCGTGTCCTGAGTCCACGGCCGGTGGTAATAGGCACAGGCTGCGTGCGTCAGGTGGTGGTCGTAGGTCTGCAAGGGTTTGTCCGCCAGACCAAACTGCGCCAGCCCTTCGAGCAGGTGCTGTGTTTTGCGCATGCGGGACATCACTGCCCGGCCGAGATTGGTTCCCCAGTGCGTGCGGCCCAGCCAGGTCATCAAGGTCAGAACGGAATAGATTTTCTTTTTGGCACCGAGAGTGGGAGTCGTGTTACGGATGCGTCCTGACAGCGCGATCAGGTCCACATCCTTGGGATCGATCCCCGTACGCTTGAACGCTTCAGCGATGGAGCGATCGGGGGTGCCCGCATAGTTCTTGATATTTCGTCGCCGCTCCTCGGAACCGGCGAAGATGATCTTGCCATCGCGGAGGAGACAGATGCCTGAGTCGTGACCGTCGTGAATCGCCAGGGTGATCATAAAGTCAGATTTCGCCGCTAATGAGAAAAATCCAGCCGAGGCCGCTTCAGTTCATCGTCAAAGTCGAGCCATACCCTTATGCCTTCGATGGGAAAGAGTTAACTCTATCCCTGCCTTGTGAAATGGGCAATTCCCCGGACAGCAGGCCGGCGCGTCGCCCATCCTCTGCAATGGCCGTGCGATTGCTATGATCGCCGCTGATGCGGGTGCTCCACGTCATCTCAAACATCGACCGGCGCTTCGGCGGGCCGATCAACGCCTTGGTAGGTCTGGCTGCGGCGCAGGCTCGTGCCGGGTTGACCGTCAGCGTCGCGGGGACGTATCGCGGCGAGCCGGATCGAGGATTGTCGGACGTTTTCGCCGCTTCGGGGATCAAAGCGGACTTTATCGGTCCCGGTCGCGGCCCGCTCATCTGGTCACCCGCCATCAAACCCGCCCTGCGACCGCTGATCGCCGACGCCGACATCGTTCACATCCACACGTTATGGGAATCCATCCAGCATGCAGCGGCGAAACAGGCGCGACAACGCGGCCTGCCTTACATCATGCGGCCATGCGGAATGCTCGACCCCTGGTCGCTTTCGCAGGGTGCGTTAAAAAAGCGGCTGTACCTGACGCTGCGGCTAAGAAACGACCTCAACCACGCTGCGGCCATCCATTACACCGCCAATGCCGAGCGCGATCTGGCCTCTCCACTGAAGCTGGCTGCTCCGGCTCTGGTCGTACCTAACGGACTCGATCTGACGGAATTCGACAACCTGCCGGATCGTCAACTTTTTCGTGACAAGCATCCAGCCATCGGCCGACGCAAGCTCATCATCATTCTGGGAAGGATCGACGCCAAAAAGGGCTTCGACCTGCTCATCCCCGCCTTTGCCAAGCTCCAGACACAGGACGCAATGCTCGCGATCGTCGGCCCGGACCTCGAAGGTTACGAAGCGCAAGTTCGCGCCATGGTCGATCGTGCCGGCTTGAGTCAGCGCGTCATCTTCACCGGCATGTTGCGCGGTCGGGATCGAGTCGAAGCTCTCGCGGCGGCGGACTTGTTCGTCCTGCCCAGCTATCAGGAAAACTTCGGCATCGCGGTGGTCGAAGCACTGGCGGCCGGCTGTCCCGTGATCGTGTCGGAAAACGTCAACATCCGTGAGGAGATCGAAGCGGCGGGCGTCGGCGCATCCGTTCCGCTGAACATCGTTGCCTTAACCGCTCAGATGCAGCGATGGCTCGATGAAGACCCGTTGCGACAAGCGGCTGCGTCCAAAGCACGTTCATTTGTTCAGAGTCGCTTCGACTGGAACAAGATCGCCGGGGAATGGGCCAGCCATTACGCGCGACTGGCAGCCCAGTCGTAAAAGATCACGAGCACTTAGCCCGGTCACTACCGGCGTGCCTGGTGTTCCGCGATGACTTCACGGTAAAGGGCTTCGTATTTTCCCACAGCTTCCGCCGGTGCAAACGTACTCAAAACCCACTGCCGCCCGACAGTACCCCGCGCTGATAAAGCCTGCGGATCGGCCAGCAGTATCCGCAATGCCTCCGTCAGTGCTGCCTCTGTCCGCTCGATGATGGTGGCGCCTGCTTGGCTGATCTCACGCCAGATATCAACACCCCGCGTAGTCACCACGGGTGTGCCGCATGCCATCGCTTCGATGAGAACCAAGCCGAAGTTTTCCTGACTCGTCGGCAACACCAGCACGTCACAGGCCTGATAGAGCGAAAGTTTCTGTCGGCCGGTGACCAATCCGAGAAAATCAACACGGTCCGCAATTCCCAGCTTCTGCGCCTGAAGTCGCAATGCCTTGATGTACGTCTCCTCACCAGGCCCAGCGATGATGAGTCGCGCACGCAGGCCGGCATCACGAAGCCCCCCTGCCGCACCCAGCAAAAGCTCGATGCCTTTCTTGGGATGAAGCCGACCCATAAACAGGATGCGCGGCTCGTCGTTTCGCAGCGATACGAACGCATCCTGCGCCGCAGCCGGGCCGGGTAACTCCGCGTAGGGTTGCGTATCCACGAGGTATGGCAGCACCACGCCGCGACCTTGCGGAAACCATTTCCGAGCCTGATCCAGCTCCGCTTGCGCGGTGCAGTGAACTCGTGACGCCTGCTCCAGACAACGACGCACCCCCAGCGCGAGGAACGCTCTCTTTCGCAACGCTCCTTTCGACATGGACCAGTCGTCCAACATTCCGTGGAGAGTGAAAATACAGGGGCAGCCGAGGCGACGCGCGACCCTTGCCGTTTGCAGGCTGCCGATCATGAACGGGCCGTGACAATGCACGATGTCCGCGCGACGGACCTCATCCGACACGATGTTCAGAGAGCGGCGGGAAAGGATCTGACGAGGCAGTCGAGGCCAGTCGAGCCGGACCACGCGCGGAAACCCAGCCTCGCCGCGCATCCATGAGTCAGGCGCATCCTGAACGTCATAGGAAAGCAGGGTCACTGCGTGGCCACGCGAGGCCATGGCGGACGACAGATCCCACACCGCACGCACCAATCCGCCCTCGGCCAGCAGGATTCGAGGCAGGTAGTGCAGGATTTGCAATCTGGTCGATGAACCTGAGGTCACGCTGTCATCATCGGTCAATAAGGGATTGAGGCAAGCATTCGTTCGACCCGCGGCATGGTGACACCTCCATCAACACGTTCAAGGGTATGCTGTTGTCGCCTTTCTGGGAGTACCCGCCACAATGTGCGGCATTGCAGGCGTCATCCTGCGAGAACGTCAAATTGTTGAACGTGCCGTCGGCTCGATGATCCGGGCACAACAACACCGCGGCCCGGACGATTCGGGTTCCGCGTTTTTTGATGCCTCGCGCACCTGCGTCGGGCTGGGGCATCGGCGGCTGTCCATCCTCGACCTCTCGCCGCAGGGGCACCAGCCGATGACTCATCCTCAGTTCGGCGGGGTGCTGGTTTTCAACGGTGAAATCTACAACTACGCACAACTGCGCCGGGAGCTGAGCGACGCTGGAGTTCCCTTTCGCGGTCACAGCGATACGGAAGTGCTGCTGCACCTGCTGGCTCGCGACGGCCCCAAAGCCCTCGAGCGTCTGGCGGGGATGTACGCCTTTGCCTACTACGATCCGCGACACCAGACGCTGCTGATCGCCCGCGACCCGCTGGGGATCAAGCCGCTCTACATCCACCAGACCGACCATTCCCTGGTCTTCGCCAGCGAGGTTCGCGGGCTGCTCGCTTCAGGGCTGGTAAAGCCGGAGGTGGATCGCGCGGGTATTGCGACGATTCTGGCGTACGGCGCGCCGCAGGAACCGCTGACGATCATCAAAGATGTGCGGATGTTCCCGGCTGGTCATTGGCAACAGATCGAAGTCAACGATCTGCGCAGCCCTGTTTCACAGCGGCGTCAGAAACACTGGAACTTTCCCCAGCCGCAGCCGATCACGTCCGCCGATGCCGTTCACGGCATCAAGGAGTTACTCGAAACATCGGTCCGCGATCACCTGGTCGCCGATGTGCCGGTCGGAGTCTTTCTCTCCTCCGGCCTCGACAGCACGATCATCGCCGGCCTTGCCGCCAAACACACGGCTGACCTCCGCACCTTCACCGTCGGTTTCGCGGATGAGCCGGACATGAGCGAGGCACCGATGGCGTCGGAAACGGCGCGGCTGCTGGGCGTGCGACATACCACACTCAACATCCAGGGATCGGACGCCCTGCCTCGCGTACGTCAGTGGCTGACCAATCTCGACCAGCCGTCAATGGATGGCCTGAATGTTTACATGATCTGCCGGGCTGTCCGTGAAGCACAGATCAAAGTGATCCTCTCCGGTCAGGGAGGCGACGAGCTTTTCGGCGGGTATCCGAGTTTCTCCGACATTCCCAGATTGCGAAACATGATGCGCATCCTCCGCTGGCTCCCGCGCAGAGTCACGAAGGCCGTAGCGCGGACGTTGACCATGAATCGCTCTCCCGCGGTCCAGCAGAAAATGCTGGACATCTCCACCTCCGATGGCTCGCTGCGGACGCTCTATCTCCTCAGACGACGGGCGATATCCAACGGTCAGCTTCAGAGCCTGGGCTTCAACACGGATGATTTAGGACTAAGCCGCGACTACCAGCCGCACGATGCGGTGGACTCGCTTGAGATCGATAACTCCGATCCGGTCTGGAGCATCTCGGAACTCGAATCACGCATCTACCAGCAAAACGTCCTGCTGCGTGACAGCGACGCCAACAGTATGGCTCACAGCCTGGAACTGCGGGTTCCCTTTCTGGATCGGCGCGTGATCGACTTTGCGCAGGGAATTCCCGGCAACGTCAGACTGCCTGAAAAAATCGCAAACAAGCACCTGCTCCGCGTTGCCTTTGCGGAGCACCTCAGACCGGAGTTACTGCGGCAGAGCAAGCGCGGGTTTCAGTTACCGATCAACCGCTGGCTCGCCGGGCCTCTGCGTGAGATGGCGGAAGCGGGCCTCGATCGCCTCAAGCAGTCGGGACTCGTGGCCGAAGATGGCGTGGACGACATCTGGCAGAGCTTCCGCAGCCATCCCCAAAGCCCGATCTGGTCGCGGGCGTGGACGCTCTGTGTAACGGGAGTATATTTAACACAACTCAGCGATAAAGCTGAAGATATCGTCAGCCAAAGGAAGCCAGTCACGTTGCGATCCACACCTTCATCAAAACAGCCAAAGCGATGGCTTCCCACTCCCAGTTCGCTGACGAGTGACTATCAATCCGCGTTGGAATATCACACGAAGCTGAATGCGTGGAAGGCTGACGACATTCCCCCCATGCAGCTCGCCAAGCTCGCCGCCATCTGGGCTGATGCGATCAACGACGTGCCCTACTACCGGAAGCTTGTCGAGTCGGCTGCGGCCCCCAGAGAGATCACCATCTGGGCCGACTTCAAAAAAATCCCGGTACTGACCAAACAGTACCTCCGCGCGAACCTGCCTGAGTTCATCCGCATCTCCGGCCCGCCCGACAAGTTCATGCAGACTGCCGGCTCATCAGGCCTGCCGGTGAAGCTTGGAGTCTGGAAAAAGGAAAACGTCCACATTCGCGTCGCCAAGCTCGTCCCCTGGATCATCAACGGATATCACCTGGGTGACCCGGTTTTTCTGGTCTGGGGACATTCTCATTTACTCGGCACGGGCTGGAGGCGCTATCTCAACCATGCCATACGCATGGGTAAAGATGCGTTACTCAACTATCGACGGGCGCGGGCCTATGTGATGGGGCCCAGCGATTGCCGCAAAATCGCAAAGCAGATCATTCGGGCTCGACCCGTCGGCATGATCGGTTACGCCTCCGCGTTGGATTTACTGGGTCGATACACGCAGGAGTTCCGCAAGGAATTTCGTGCGACAGGCATCAGGTTCATCCTTTCGACTTCGGAAATGCCCCCTCGACAAGACACGTTCTCAATGCTTGAGGATTTGTTCGGATGCCCGGTGATCGAGGAGTTTGGCGGCGTTGACTTCGGGCATGTCGCGATGAGACCGCGAAAAGGTCCGTGGTCCGTCTTTCCGGATTTGAATATCGTCGAATCTCAGAAGGAGGCGGATGAAGGCGACGGTGAAAGCATCCTGGTGTCCACCCTCTACCTGCGGTACACGCCGCTGATCCGTTACAAGCAAGGTGATCTACTGCGCGGGCCAATGCGACTGGCAAACGATCACGTTTATGAGTTTCAGGACCTCGGCGGAAGAATCAACGAAGCGATCCTGATGTCCGACGGACGCAGCGTACATTCGGTGGCGGTTTTCCACTGCGTTCATCAGGAACCCATCGTGCTCAACATCCAGCTTTACCTGCGCGATGCCGGCCCCATCCTGCGTCTGGTCGTGTCGAGCACGCCTGACGCTGAGTTTGAAAATCGCGTGCTGCACCGACTAAGACAGGTCCACCCCGATCTGACGGAAACAAAACTGGAATTCGTAAACGACCTGACCACCAACCGTGCCGGCAAGCGACGATGGATGATTGACGAACGGACCAAAACGCCGCCGAAAGCCTGAACGGATCACGAGTCCTGCACGCAGCGCAACAGGAAAGTCAGTGGAAAGCCATCCGCGCCAAGTCCCGCCATCCGCCGAACCGCACGTTGTCGATGTGCCGGCTGCGATGTCGTCGCAGGGACCGGTGGAGCTTGCGATCATCTCCGACGTACCCACGCCCTACCGGGTCCACGTGCTCAAACGCATTGCGAGCGAGCTGCGCGAGGTGAAACTGCACAGCCTTTTTACCCACGCCAGCGACAGGAGCGCGGTGCAATGGGACATGCAGCTCGATCCAGCGATCAATCCGGTATTTTTCAACGAGGTCGCGCTGAGTCCCAATGAACATGCGACGCTCAGAACGCTGCGGCTCTTTAACGTCATGCGCGATTATCTGATCCGCCACCGTGTGCGGATCATCATCCTGCTGGGGTACAACGACCTGGCGCGAATGCGGTTGATCCGCTGGGCCAGGAAAGCAGGGATACCGCTGCTGGTGACGGGAGACTCGAACGTCTTTGCGGAAGGGCGTCTGTCGCCGCTGAAGCGGCTCGTCAAGCGTGTTTATGTGCGATGGAGCCTGCGTTCGATCGCGGGCCTGATGCCGATGGGCACAGCCGGGCGCGCTTTCTATCGCCTCTATGCCGATCACGAGTTGCCCACGTTCCTCTTTCCCTATGAACCGGATTACGAGACGATTCAGCGTCGTGATGAGGAAAAGGAGCGTGCTTTCCGTGCCGGGCGTGATTTATCGGAAGAGCGGCACCGGCTGCTCTACTGCGGGCGGCTCGTGAGCGTCAAATGCGTGGATGTGTTGATCGATGCGTTTGTGCGCATCGCTGATCGTCGTCCTGACTGGGATCTGGTCATTGCCGGCGACGGTGCGCTGCGTGACGCGCTCAAGGCGCGGGTGCCGCAGGCCCTGTCGTCGCGCGTCAAGTGGCTTGGCTTTCTGCAATTCGATGAGACCGTCCTCTGCTATCACTCCTGTGAAGTGCTGGTGCTGCCCAGTCACTTTGAGCCTTGGGCACTGGTCATCAATGAAGCGGTGTCTGCCGGGCTTGCGGTGGTGACGACGGATGTGGTCGGAGCCGCGGTGGAGTTGGTCCGCCACCGGACCAATGGCCTGATCGTGCAGGCCAGGAATGTCCAGGCCATGACAGACGCCCTGTTGGAAGTCACCACACCCCAGCCATGCGCCCGGATGCGTGCCGCAGCACCCGACATTCTGGCGCAGTGGCGTCGTGCCGCTGATCCCGTTGACGGAGTGAGGCATGCGTTGCGCCATTTCAAATTGATCCCGTAACAGCGTCCTCGTGAATCTCTCGTGTCATTTCGCCGATACAACCTCGGATCATTTATCATTCCGCCATGCCCGACTCCACAACACTGATCACCGGCGCAGCAGGCTTCATCGGCTCTCACCTGACCGACCGTCTGCTGCGCGAAGGGATGCGAGTCATCGGACTCGATAACTTCTGCGACTTCTACGACGCATCCATCAAACGGAAAAATCTCGAAGGCGCGATGACGCATAAAAATTTCATGCTCGTCGAGACCGACATCCGCGACCGCGGCGCGGTCGGCGAGGCGTTTACCCGTCACAAGCCGACGGCTGTCGTCCATCTGGCCGCAATGGCGGGCGTCCGACCGAGCATCGAACGGCCGGATTACTACACCAGCGTCAACGTCGATGGCACGGTCAGCCTGCTCGATGCCGCCGTCGCCTCCGGGACACAACGCTTCGTCTTCGCATCGAGTTCGAGTGTTTACGGCAACAACGAAAAAGTCCCCTTCGCTGAGGACGACCGCGTTGATTTCCCCATCAGCCCGTACGCAGCCACCAAGAAATCCGGGGAGCTGATCTGCCACACCTACTGGCATATCCACAAGCTGCCTGTGAATTGTCTGCGCTTCTTCACCGTCTTCGGCCCGCGGCAGCGACCGGACCTGGCGATCGGAAAATTTCTCCGGCTCGTCAGTCAGGGCAAGCCGGTGCCGATGTTCGGAGACGGCTCGACCAGCCGCGATTACACCTACATCGACGACATCGTCAGCGGCATCCACGCCGCGATGGATAAGTGCGACAGAAAGACCGGCTTCCGCATCTACAACCTCGGCGGCAACAAGCCCGCGAGTCTCAAAGACCTGATCGCCACCGTCGAAGAAGTCACGGGTAAAAAGGCAAAAATCGACCAGAAACCGATGCAGCCGGGTGATGTGGAACGCACCTGGGCGGACCTGACACGCAGCAACAGAGAACTCGGATATCAGCCCACAACATCGCTCAAGGATGGCATTCGCAAACAGTGGGAATGGATGCAGTTCGCCTGACGAGCCGGCGCGTCCCCTCATCGCGCGTCGGCACGTCCTCGCTCCTGACGCGAGAGCAGAAACACGAAAATCGCAGCTCGACAAACCACGCCGCATGCAGCCGCGCTGGATGGGAATACTCGATCAGCTCCGCCCACTTGCGCAGGCTCTGAAGGAGTCGCGGTGCGTTGAGAGAAACCTTAATGCGGCGTCTCTTTCACCGCGTTGCGATTCCAGGCGGGCACCTCCACCACGATCGGCCCATCGCCCTGGATGATGCTTTGGCACGACAATCGACTCGTCAGCTTCACTGCGGGAGCTTCCTCAACGCGGTCGAGTTCTTTGTCTTCCGCTTCGCTGAGGTCGTCCATGCCCTCGTTGACGTAAACGTGGCAGGTGGAGCAGGCGCAGACGCCGCCGCAGGAATGTTCGATGTTGATGCCGTGGTCCAGCGCGACTTCGAGCAGATGTTCGCCTTTGCTGGCCATGACGGTCACTTCGCGTTCATCCTTACCGGTGACCGCCTGCGGATCCTGAAGGATGAACTTCACCTGTACGGTGGGCGGCGCTTTGGGTTCGTTGGAACGTTTAATGCTCATAACTGTCTCGTGGCTGCATTCTAGGCGACTTGATCTCGCTCGTGCAGCCGCGAAGTCTGAAAGCGAGCGTCGGCGAGGGGTGACGGCGGCGCCATCATGGCGGTGAAGTGATCGCCAAGGCAGTGAACCAGTCGGGCTTAACGGTCAGGTTTGCGGCGAGTCGGGCACGGTCGTCGGATCCGGGCGGTAAATCCGTGTTTCGAGAGCCCAGACTTTTTCGGTGAAGTTCCCGCCGACATCCGCGGCTTTGAGGCTATCGCCGCGTGCCGCCAGGATCGCCATGTGCGTCTTGGCGTCCACATTATCGAGCAGGCTCACGAGGATCGCTTCGGGGGTAGCGGGTATTTTGAGCGCGCCAAACTCCGCCTTGCCGTGGTGTGACAGGATGATGTGATGCAACACCATCAGCACAGCATCGGGCACTTTATTTCCCATCGCGGCGCAGTCCTCCGCCTTGCGCTGGAGCCAGATGACCCCGCGGGCGATGTGACCGATGAGCTGGCCGTCGTCGCTGTAACCAAAGCCCGTTTCCCAGGTCAGCTCCTGACACTTGCCCAGATCATGAATGAACAGGCCCATGAGCACGATATCGCGGTTGATCTGCGGGTAGAGCGGCAGCACGGCACCGGCAAGCCGCAGCAGACTCAGCGTGTGCTCCAGCAGTCCGCCGATGAAAGCGTGGTGCAGTGACATGGCAGCCGGCGCACGCTTGAACTTTTCCATCAGCTCCGCATCGTCGAGATACATCCGCGCCAGCGCGTTGATCGCGGGATGTTTCAGTGAAGCGAGAATCCCGCTCAACTCGGTGAACATCTCCTCGATGTCGTATTGCGTACAAGGCAGCAGGTCGAGCAATTCAGCCTCGGTAGGCGTGCACTTTTCGATCTGCTGGATAATGATCTGCATCTCGCCCTGGTACGGCTGCGACTGCCCCTGAATGTAAACAAACCCGTCGGTCGGCAGGGTGCTGAATAGCTCCTCGGAAGCGTTCCACATGCGACCGGGAACACGACCTGACCGGTCAGCCAGCAGACATTTGATGTAGGGCTTGCCCCCTTTGGTCTGACCGAGCTGGCAGTTCTGGATGGCGAAAACACCTTCGATGTATTGCGAGTCCTGCAACTGACGGATCATGATCCGCTGACTGGCCGGGGCGGAGTGCGGCGAGGGTGATTTGGTAGGCGGCATGGCGTCATCGTACCGCGCCGCATGGGTGATCCCGCTCCGCTTTCACCCGGATGGTTTCTCCGCCCGCCGCCTGCTCATGCCGGGATGGTTCGACGGACGGTTCAAGTGTGGATCGATGGGCGAGTCTGGGGCGGCACCCCAACCCAGAGTGCGGTAATCAGGGCTTTAGTTTGGCGGCAGAATCGACACTTTGGCGGCAAAAGTCAGCTTGCCGTACAATCCCTGCCCCATGCCAATGACTGAACGCGACATCCTGATGGATATTTCCGAGCCCGATGAGGGCGTTGTCCGCACCCTCTGGGCGATGCCCGGCGACCTGCTGCTGCTGGGAGCCGGCGGAAAGATCGGCCACGGCCTGGCGCTGATGGCCAAACGTGCTTTCGAGCAGGCGGGCAAGAAAAACCGCGTGCTGGCGGTGTCCCGCTTTTCCTCACCCAAGGCTCGACAGGAACTGGAGGCGGACGGCATCACCACCATCCCCTGCGACCTCGCCGACGCCGACGCCGTGGAAAAGCTGCCTGACGCCGAAGACATCGTTTATCTGGCCGGGCAGAAGTTCGGCACAGCCGACGGCCCCGCGGTGACCTGGGCTCTCAATACGTTTGTCCCCGGCGTCGTCGCCAAGCGGTGGAAAAAGAGCCGTATCGCCGTTTACTCCAGCGGTAACGTCTATCCGTTCACTCCCGTCGATTCCGGCGGGCCGACCGAGGAACACCCCGTCGGTCCCATCGGCGAGTATGCCCAATCGGTGCTCGGCCGCGAACGAGTGTTTGAATATTTCTCCCGCACGGCTGGTACACGGGTCACTACGATCCGCCTCAACTACGCCAATGAGCCGCGCTACGGGGTGCTGGTGGACCTGGCCACGCGCCTGCTCAATAAAGAGGAAATCGACGTCAGCCAGGGCTATGTCAACGTCCTCTGGCAAGGCGACTGCAACCGCATCACCCTCCGCTCGTTCGAGTTGGCGAACAGCCCGCCGGCGATCCTCAACCTTGCCGGCCCGGAGACGCACAAAGTCGAAGACCTCGTGAAAAAGCTCGGCAAGGCGCTGGGGCTGCGAAAAGTCAAAGTAACCGGCGAGCCGGCACCCAACGCGCTCCTGTCCAATTCGTCGTTCTGCTGGAGTCACTTCGGCCCGCCGAAGGTCGGCATCGACCAGATGATCGAGCGGGTCGCAACGTGGCTCAAGCAAGGCGGCGCAACCATGGGCAAGCCGACGCACTTTGAAGTCCGGGATGGAAAGTTTTAGAAACTCGCCTTCCGTCGAACGTCCCGCGCAGGCTGATACCATTCCCCGCCACGCGCGACGAGCTTCGACCGGAGGCCATCGGTAACCGTCATGAGCAATCCCCTACCCTCGGCTCCCGTCCTTGATCTGCTCCGAAGTGGCGTTGCGATTCCCGCCACTCCGCTGGCGTTGAACGCGCAGCGCAAGCTCGATGAACGCCGTCAGCGCGCCTTGGCACGTTACTACCTGGCGGCAGGCTCAGGCGGTCTGGCGGTTGCCGTACACTCGACACAGTTTGAAATCCGCCTGCCTGAGCACGGCCTGCTCCGTCCGGTGCTCACGATCGCGATGGAGGAGATGCGTCGCTTTGAGCAGGCCAAAAAGAAAACCGTCATCAAAGTCGCCGGCATCGTCGGGCAGACGCACCAAGCGGTCGCGGAAGCTCAACAGGCGATTGATCTGGGCTACGACATGGGGCTGCTGAGTCTGGGCGCGATGGCCAAGGCAGACGACGATGAACTGGTGGCCCACTGTCATCAAGTGGCGAAGGTCATTCCGGTCGTGGGCTTCTATCTCCAGCCGAGTGTCGGCGGGCGAATACTGCCGGCGAGCTTCTGGCGTCGCTTTGCGGAGATTCCCAACGTCGTCGCCATCAAGATGGCACCCTTCAACCGTTACCAGACGATCGACGTCGTCCGCGCCGTCGCCGAGGCCGGCCGCGCTCTCTCGCTCGGCTCACGCGGCGTCGGGCACAGCTCCGGCGTAGCCAAGGTCGATTCGGGCGGCAGCGAAAACGGCATCGCGCTCTATACCGGCAACGATGACAACATCGTCGGCGACCTGCTGGGCGAGTGGGTGTTCGAGGTTCCCGCCGGCGGCGGCAAGCGGGTGACGCAGCGCGTCATCGGCGGGCTGCTGGGCCACTGGGCATGCTGGACAAAAAAGGCGGTCGAACTGCTGGAGAAATGTCACTGGGCCAATACCTCCGCCGAGATGGGTGCCCGAAATCATCTGCCCTACGACATGATGGTGCTCAACCGGCAGGTGACGGACATGAACGCAGCGATGTTCGACCCCGCGCACCATTTCCACGGCTGCATCCCCGGCATGCACGAAATCCTCCGCCGTCAGGGATTGCTCGAAGGCACCTGGTGCCTCAATCCCAAAGAGGTCATGTCACCCGGTCAGGCGGAGGAAATCACCCGCGTCTGCAAGGCGTATCCGCATCTGGTGGACGATGACTTCGTCGCACAGCACCTTGACGAATGGCTGCGGTAAAACCGACCCCATCCGCGATGCTGTTCGCCCTCGAACGGTGAATCACGTCGGAATCTGATCCGCGTACTTTCGTCGAAACTCGTCCAGACTGGCGATGCCTGCGGGCAGCTTTGCCTCGTCTATCAACAGGATCGGAATGCCTTCACGGATCGGATAGCGCAGCCCGCCGACGCTGCCGACGAGTTCCTCACCCTCCAGCCGCAGCGGCGAGCGCGTGAGGGGACAGACGAGCATCTGGAGCAGTTCGGGATCGATGGGGGCCTGGGGCATGGCTGCATTTTAACGCACAGGCTGCGATCAGTTTCCCGGAACGTTAACACGCTCGATGTCGGCGCCGAGTTCCTGGAGCGTCAGCTCCATCCGTTCGTAGCCGCGGTCGAGGTGATAAACACGGTTGACGGTCGTCGTGCCTTTGGCCGCGAGGCCGGCGATGACAAGACCTGCCGAAGCGCGAAGGTCGCTGGCCATCACGGGTGCGCCTTCGAGCTGCTTGACTCCGCTGATCATCGCGCTGGTGCCGGTGCGCATGACGTTGGCGCCCATGCGGAGCAATTCCGCGACGTGCATGAAACGGTCGGGGAAGATTTTTTCGGTGATGATCGAGTTGCCGTCCGCCAGACAAAGCAGCGCCATGATCTGAGCCTGGAGGTCGGTGGGGAAACCCGGATAGGGCTGCGTCACCACCTGCACCGGCTCAAGCCGACGGCTGCTGGAGATGCGTACCGTGTCGCGCATGCGGTTTCGCTGGCGTTCCTCCTTCACCGCATCGACCGCGACACCGACTTCCTCCAGCCGGTCGAGCACGGCGATCAGCGCATCCGTCGGACAGTTTTCCAGTGTCACATCACCGTTGGTGATGGCTGCGGCCATGACATAGGTGCCCGCTTCGATGCGGTCAGCCATCACCGTGTGTTCGATGCCGTGGAGCTTGTCCACCCCGTGAATCGTGATGCGCGGACTGCCTGCTCCGATGATCTTGGCACCCATGGCGATAAGCATGTTCGCCAGGTCCTCGACCTCCGGCTCGCACGCCGCCGACTCGATGACTGTGGTGCCCTCAGCCAGCACGGCTGCGCTCATGACGTTTGCCGTTCCCAGGACGGTTGAGCCGAACGGCCCGCCGAGAAACACCCGCGCACCCTGAAGTCGTCCGCCTGCGTGCGTTTCGGCGACGATGTAACCGCCGTCAAGATGAATCCTCGCGCCCAGCGCCTTAAGCCCGCGCAAATGCAGATCGACCGGCCGGTCGCCGATGTTGCACCCGCCGGGCATGGACACCTTGGCCTGTCCGCGCTTGGCGAGCAGCGGCCCCAGCACGCAGATGCTTGCCCGCATGGTGCGAACGATGTCGTAGTGCGCCAGACACGGTTCGGGATTGTTGGCGTGGAGCGTCATCACGCCGGCTGTGCCCGGCTCGACAACCGCCACGTGCGGATCATTTCCGCTGCCGTCGGTCTGCTGTTTTTTGTATGCCTTGGCCTGTGTCGCATTGATGGCTCGGCGCTCGACGGGGCAGCCCAGGGCGTCGAGCAGTTTGGCCATGTTCTGAATGTCGGAGAGGTCGGGCACATCGTGGAGGATGACCGGATCGTCGGTCAGCAGTGTCGCCGCCATGAGGGGAAGGCTGGCGTTTTTCGAGCCGTTCACGCGGACCTTGCCGCGCAGTCGCTTGCCGCCGTTGATGACGAATGCGTCCATATCCCCGTCCTTTTCAATAAATCGGTTGAGAGGTAGGCGACCCGCCGCGGGGCTGCTCGTTGATCGGTGGATTTATCGGCAACGAGTGTGAAAGTTCTGCAAAGCAATCCCCACCCGCAACGATCACCCCGCCGGACACGCTCAACGTCACGCACCGGGCAAGGTCAGCCGCACCAAAAGTCGAAAGTCGCGGCTGGACCTCGTTCCCGCCGACGCCAAAAACTGGTACAACCCCACTCATGCAAATCGCCTCCCTGATCCGTGACGTGCCCGACTGGCCCAAACCCGGCATCGTCTTTAAGGATATTACTCCCCTGCTGGGTCATCCCGCCGGTCTGGCGATGGCGGTCGAGCTGATGGCCAATCCCTACCGCGGCATCGGAATCGATCTGGTCGCCGGGGCCGAGAGCCGGGGGTTCATCTTCGGCACCGCGATCGCGCAGTCGCTGTCGGCGGGGTTTATCCCCATTCGCAAACCTCGGAAACTTCCCTATAAGACCGCCGCCATCGAGTACGACCTTGAGTATGGCAAGGATACTCTCGAAATCCATTCCGACGCGGTGAAAAAAGGTCAGCGTATCCTCATGGTGGACGACCTGATGGCCACGGGCGGCACCATGAAAGCCTGCTGCGATCTCATCAGCGGGCTGGGCGGAGAGATTGCAGGCATCACGGTCCTGATCGAGCTGACGTTTCTCTCCGGTCGTGACAAGCTCAAGTCTTATGGTGATCTACACGCGGTGGTGAAGTATTAGAGGAGACGCCGGCCGCCGTTGATGCGTCCGACCAGGATCGCCGCCGGCCATCACACCTATGTCTCGTCGCCGCCGCCCCAAACCTCGGTCTAAAATCCCGCCTCACTTCCTCACCTATTGGCAGCGATCACAGCAGCCGCTCCAGGCACTTATTTTTCTCGCGCCATTGATCGTCGCCTATGAAGTCGGCACGCGGCTCTACGCCCAGGGGCCCGGCGGGGAAACCTATTTCATCTACGCCCGAACGCTGCTGATGAACTTCTTCGGTCTGCTGAGTGTCACCGGCAAATACCTGCCCGGTCTGATCGTCGCCGCGGTTCTGCTTTCCTGGCATGTGGTGCGGAAAGACGCATGGGAGTTCGTGCCGCGAATTTACGGCCTGATGTATGTCGAGTCGGCTCTCTATGCCCTGCCCCTCTTTGTCATGATGCTCGTTCTGGCACCGCCTGAGTCACACCCGCAGATGGCGGCGGCAGCCACGACCGCCGAACCGGTGAGCTGGCAGGCGGGGATGGTCTTCGGCATCGGCGCGGGAATCTACGAGGAGCTGCTCTTTCGTCTCGTCGCCATCGCTGCGATTCATGCGCTGCTGGTCGATTTCCTGAGACTGCCCCACAAAGTCGGCGCAACCGCGGCGATCATCCTTTCTGCGGTCGCGTTCGCCCTCTACCACTTCCCCACCTGGAGCGACTGGAAACTCGACCCCTTCATCCAACTGACGCTCGCGGGACTTTATCTGGCGGGGGTCTATCTTATCCGGGGCTTCGGTATCGCGGCAGGGACACACGCGCTCTACGACGTGCTCGTTGTGCTCTGGTCGCTGCGGGCGCGCTGAATCGCTCAGGGCCTCTCATGCCGGAGCATTCACGCAGCACCACTCAAACAGGCTGATCCATTCACGGCGTTGCAATTCCACTAACTCCGCGCGGTCGCCTTGTGCGTGTGTCTTTTTCACCTCGTCAATGAGCTGGTGCGGGTCGTAGCCCTTGATGGATGTCATGGCGGGATGCGTGCCGGCCCGGTTGAACCAGTAGTGGCTGTTGGAAAAATCCCCTTCTCGTCGGTGCATGATGCCATGCCAGAAGGAACCGGTCGCGTCTTCGATGGTCTGGCTGACCTTGTGGCTGCGGTCGAGCGCATCGACATAAAGCCAGAGTGCCGCGACAAGAGGCGGCCGCGCCGCAATCACGGGTAACACCACGAGCTTTTCCACCAGCAATGTATGAGCGGCCTCAGGAGGCTCGGTCGGCACAAGCCGGCCCATCGCGCGATCCGGCGGCAGAACCCGCAGGAGCGGACGGACGGCCTCGTCAACCGGCGGCGGGAGCGTCAGAGTCATAAACCCAATTTAACAGACAGCTCGCGGTCGTCTGACGCCAAGACGGACCCGGCACGCAGGCAGCGGAGCATTGCTTGCAGTAACGACCCGATTTCCTCTATCATCCCCGACCCAACCTAAGGCGACGCGTCAACTCGCCGTTTCAACCTGAGGCAGATCAATCATGGCCGAGCAGAAAGCCACCAACATCGTCTGGCACGAAGGCAACGTCACTCCCGCTGAGCGCGCTAAAAACCTTGGCCAGAAAGGCTGCACCGTTTGGATGACCGGCCTGTCCGCCAGCGGCAAGTCCACCGTCGCCGTCGCACTCGAGCAGGTTCTGCTCCAGCGCGGCAAGCACGCCTACCGGCTCGATGGTGACAACATCCGCATGGGACTCAACAAAAATCTGGGCTTCTCGGCTGAAGACCGCGCGGAAAACATCCGCCGCATCGGTGAGGTCGCCAAGCTCTTCGCCGATGCCGGCATGATTACCATCACCAGCTTCATCTCCCCTTACCGCAAAGATCGCGATGCAGTTCGCAAGCTGCACGACGATGCGAAGATTCCCTTCATCGAAGTGCATGTGGACATCCCGCTCGAAGAAGCGGAAAAACGTGACCCCAAGGGCCTGTACAAAAAGGCACGTGCAGCTTTGGCGTCCGGCAAGGGCATGGGGTTCACCGGCATCGACGATCCTTATGAAGCCCCAGAAAAAGCGGAGATGGTCCTGCCGACTCACAAGCTGAGCATTGCAGAAAGCGTGCAGAAGCTGCTCGATGAGCTTCAGAAGCGCAACCTGCTCAGCGCGTAATACCAGCCCCGCAGCACAAGCCGGGGCGGCTGAGCGATATTGCCAAAAATCAAGCTGGAAATGCGGGCGACAGGAATCGAACCTGCACAATTTCTGCGTTTACGAGGTCGCCAGCTGGGGTGTGGACCCTCCTAGGGACACCCGCTGAATCACAAGTTGATCCGAGTCTGATTGAAGTCGTCCAGCGATGGGCGGAGCTATCGCCTGCGCAACGTGTGCAGGTCCTGGCGGTGGTCCGCACCACGGGGAGGGCTCGCCATGCGGTTTGAGGTGTCTTTGTACGTCAACGGCGGGTACCGAATAACGGGGCGTCTGCGAGCTCCTGGGCAGATCGGACGGGCAAGGATCTTCGCACGTCCCACGCCGTCAACGATCCGGCAGCGGTGGGCCGTGGAGGGCGGCAGCGTGGGGAGTCGAATCGGGCAGCGGTTGACAAGGCGTCAACGGTCAAGGCGGCAGCACAGGCCACCATCGCCACCTGAACCGACGGGTTTCGTTGGATCACCGGCCAGCAGGTGTTGACGGTCAACACGGGGCGGCCGGAAAACAAAAAAGCCGC